>JALVRI010000479.1 GCA_027031325.1 Desulfobacteraceae bacterium | reverse complement strand
TGCCTGTTGTTTAGCTTGTTTGTCATATTGGTTTGGCTTAGATCGTTTGATTTTGAGCCTCTCAGAAATCCCTTCTCTGAACCCGCACCATACAAGGGTTTAGGGGGTATGTTTTTCTAGACCTGAAATGGATCAACCTTTTTTGCAAACATGGGACAAAAAAAGCGCCTTTTGCATGGACCGAGTTGGGCCGAATAAGCCGGCCCAACTTTAGGCTCGGCTATTCCGTGTTGTTTCCGAAAACCAGCTTTCCGCCAAGAAAACCTGCTACACCGGCAGCCCCTAGATCGACCAGAACCAAAAGCAACAAGAGAATTTTCTTTCCAGCTCCAGATTTTATAATATCTGGATCGGCAAGCCACCATATTGCAAGTCCAAGCGATATAGCGCTCACGACCCCTGCGCATATCATTTTGATCATGAAAACACGGCTCAATTGACCGCCGAATTTTATTTTCCAGTCCACGTAGCCGCTGAAGATCACAAGCGGCATGCTTAGAAAAACCATAGTTGTATTGGCCATGGCGGCGTGGCGAAAAAGATCTGAGCTGAAGACTATGGCTATGATGGTAAAGATGGCGGTAACGGGCAAAACTCCATTGGGGAAGTGGACCGATATCGGGTGAAGGTGTTGGCTTGTTACAAGATCATATATTATAGCTGGTATTTTGGGGCTTAACCCTTTTGAGGCATAGTCGATCGTCACTTCGTCACGCTTGCCGTCAGGGGCCGTATTGTCTTCCACTAGGATAAACATCGATTTGTCGGCGCCACAGACCGGGCATTTCTCGGGCGGCTGCTCTCCTTCATGAATGTAACCGCACACAGTGCATTTCCATTTTTTCATAAGCTTTGTTCTTGGCCTCCTTCAAGTTGGAAAAAAATGAAGCATTTGCGATTTGAAGATAGAAAACTTGAGCGGTGGAGAAATTTGGGTTTCAGCCACAATATTTAATCTTTTTTGAGGGTTGTACCAAGGAGATATTCCTCGTACTCAGTAGGTCGAGTTTGATACAGTTCCAGCATGGCCTCGTATTTCTTGCGGGTATCACTACTTTTCCATTTTTCCCAGTCTTCGAGGCTTTGCCAACTGCAGATGATAATCATGTTGTAAGGGTATCCGGGTTTCATCAAGGTTTCACCTGAGATATAGCCAGGAAAGGTCATGGCTTTGGAGCGCATTTCTTTGAGCAATGCCAAAATTTGTTTGTTGTTGCCTTCCTTGAAGCGGCGCTTGATAATAATCTTGGCGATCATGCCGGTCCCCCTTTCGCCATATGATTGAACAAAGTGTCTGGCTGCGCAACGCGCAGGGTATTGAATAATAAGATTCCAGGGCAAAGCAGGTTTGGTTCGTGGGCCGGACCAGGTGGAAAGTGCTTTGTTACTTTATAATGTATGCATTCCGGGTCAGGGTGGTCAAGCAAAAATCGGAAACCGGCAACAAGCAAGCCCTCCGTTGCCGAATGCAAGGAGGGCTTGCCGATTTAATATGGATGGATATCTTGGTTTGTTTAACCGACGTTGAAACTCCAGAGGATCCCGGCACAAATTGCTGAACCGATAACTCCGGACGCATTGCAGGCCATGCCATACATGAGCAGATAATTGCTGGGGTCTTCTTTCTGTCCCAGGAGGTGAACTTCCCGGGCCGAACCGGGAACAGCAGATACTCCGGCGGCTCCCAGCATGGGATTGATCTTTTCCTTCAAAAACAGGTTCATGATCTTTGCAAAAAGGACTCCCGAGGCGGTTGCCAGGCTGAAAGCGATTGCACCAAGACAGAAGATCAAAACCGACTTGGGGGTTAAGAAAACATCAGCTTGGGTGCTGGCTCCTACGGTGAATCCAAGAAAAATGGTAGCCGTGTCGATAATTGCCGTGCTGGCGGTTTTTGCCAGACGGTCGACCACCCCGCTTACCTTCATGATATTACCAAAAAAGAATGGTCCTAGCAGTGGGATCGAGGCGGGCGCAAGAAAACAACAAAGAATGACACCGGCAACCGGGAAGGCCAGGAGTTCTTTCCGGGTTACAGTCCGTTTTTCTTCAGGCATGTGAATCAAGCGTTCTTTTTTTGTGGTCAGCAGCTTGATAATCGGTGGCTGGATTATGGGAATCAGGGCCATGTAGGAATAGGCGGCAATTGCAATGGGGCCTATCAGGTGAGGTGCCAATTTGGCGGTCAAAAAAATTGAAGTAGGACCGTCGGCACCGCCGATGATGGCGATGGAAGCTGCTTCCTTTGGCAAAAACCCCAGGGCAAGAGCGCTGAGCAAGGTAAAGTATATTCCCATCTGGGCGGCGGCACCTAGAAGCATTAATTTGGGCCAGGCCAGCAAGGATGAAAAATCCGTCATTGCTCCCAGCCCCAAAAATACAATTGAGGGGTAGAGACCGGTGCGCACGCCGAAATACAGATAATGCAATACGCTGTTGTTTTCATAGATACCAAGGCCAAAGCCCTTGAAAAAAGGGATGTTGCCGACTATGATGCCAAATCCTATCGGCAAAAGCAGAAGGGGCTCGTAGTTTTTGGCGATTGCCAGGGTGACGAAGAAAATTCCCACCCCGATCATCAGGACATACCGATAGTCGGCCAGATAATATCCTGTGTTGTGAAGAAATTGGATAAAAAGTTCCATTGTGACCCAAGCCTTTGTTTGGAAATTTGTGTTTTAAGGCACGAACCTGCTGATCAAATTTGAATTTTTTCAAAAAACAGCCGACTCAACTCTGTTTCCAACGAAACACCCCGTTTCCGATGGCTTCCAGATACCCTTTTTCACGGAGAGTTCTGGCCGTCAAGTGGGGGTGGGGATCCCCGGATTGATGCAAGGCCTTGTGAAAATCCAAAAGACTGAATTCTTCTCCCAGCTCGGCGGTTAGGAGCTTGTAATATTCAAGGCTGTCATTCAGGTTTTCCAATGGTTTTTCAGGCAAGTCCGGTAAAATTTTTTGCGCCTCTTTCTCTTCGACCGAATCTTCCGGACCTTCTTTTCGGATGCCAAGGTTTTCCATCAGGTCTATGATTTTCCCAATCCTGGAAATAACAAATGACAAGGCGGCCAACCCCATCATGACGATAGCTGCGCCCGTTGCGGCTTGTGCCCAGCCGTTGGCGGCGCTTATGGCTTCCAGTCCGTACACGTTGCACCTCGCTTTATTTTTTGGGATCGGTAGCTAGCGTCCTGATTTTGGCGTTAATATCTTGGAAACCGACCCCTAATATCGATAACGAGCCGATACTGAATGTTATCCAACAAATAAAGGTTCCTTTTCGAACACACTTTCTCGGCATTGTCAACAGGCTATTGGAAATAAATGTCGAGCGAATTGTGTAACATCAATAACAATCTAATATTATATGTATTTCATTTTTTGTGTTCCCGCCGGTTACCCCATGGACAACTTGATGACAACCATATATTATATCGGCCGTGTTTAGCAACCATTTAGATAGCTATATTTTAGCTGTCAGCATTGGCGCTGGTCAATCGGCCCGCCGAGTTGCTTTCTCTGAAGATGATAGATGATGCCCAAAAGTCCTTTTGCGGGCGGAAAATATCTGTTTGATCAATACGCGGGGTTCGAATATTGATAATCCCGGAT
>JALVRI010000478.1 GCA_027031325.1 Desulfobacteraceae bacterium | reverse complement strand
TCTCTTCGGAAATGCGCATGGTTCCTATTTCAGCGGCAAAGGCCGAGCCTGAACGACCGGCCACGACGATGGCGGTCATTATGGGACCCAGTTCCGAAACCATGGAGAGGGCGACCAGGGATGCTACGTAGATCTCGGCGCCGAACTGGGCAAGCTGTAAGGAAGAGACAAAGGCCATGATCAACCCCAGCAGGAAACTGATCAGGCCGACTATGGGCAGGGCATCGACGCCTGTCTTCTGCATCAATATAAGGACATCGCCCCAGCGCAGAGAACCTGGATGAAGCATGACGTGCCAGCAGCAAATCGCCACCGAGCCGAGGAAAGAGATCATGTAACGAACATGGTCGAGGGTTTTCAGGGTTGCCTCACCCAGGCGCACAAAGAGATTGGCCTGTTTGGGCGGTGTGATTGGATCGCAGTGGCGCGGATCGTCTATATTGACCAGGTTCAGGATGGCGCTGGCCCTGGACGGCAGGTTGCGGAGCTGGAAGTCAATCTTGTCCGCCTTGAAATCGTCCCGCAACTGGGAGATTACCATGGCTCCGTAATCGTCGAAATAAGATACGGCCGCAAGGTCGAGACAAACTTTTGTGCCGCTCGAAATATTTTTAAGCTCCCTGGTCAGGGCTTTGAGCAGGGGGCCGGATGTCAAGTGATCTATTCTTCCCCGCAAGGCAATGACAAGGGTAGGGCCCTCTTTGTGGACTTGGTACAGGTCGGCATATTTTTTTTGGGTCGCCGTCATCCTGTTCGCCGGTTATTTGCCGCGCCAGCTTTCAAGACTGAGGGCGTGGGCTTCCATGTTTGAAAAAGATCTGGTGCTGGAAACAGCCTGGGACAATACAGTCTGGATTTCATCTATGATTCGGCATCCTTGCTCACATCCCGGAAACTGGTCGTGCCGGGGGCAGGATCGGCAGGGACTCTTGACCAGGTAGCCGATTTCAAAATCGAAGCATCTTTTGTATGGTGTCGGTTTGAGCGTCATGAAAAAAAACAACTCCTGGTAAACAATTCAGGCTTTCGGCAAGAGCATGGTTCCAAGCCCGCAAGCCCTGGCTACTTTCATTTTCAAATAAAAGTAGCCCACGACTTTATAACTTTTAGCATACCTTCAGGGAGCTTACAATGGAAAGCGGGATGGCTGGCAATTTTCCGCACCATGGGCTTGCCCTTGGGTGTTGGTCGAATGACAACTCATTGGGGCTTGCTAATGACAAAGCGGTGGTATTGAACCATTTTGGCCATGGCCTTGACCGCCCGTTCAGGGGTCTCGTAGTATACGGCCTTGTATTTTGCTCTTTTAAGTGGATGAACAGTTTTCCTTGCGGCTTCTGCAAGGAGGCTGACTCCGAAAACAGGTTTGGATGTCCGGGTCATCAATTTTATGGTGAACTCAACATAGTCCTTTTCAAACCCGGCGTACATTCCGAGGATCTGTTGGAGGGTTTGCTCGGATGTTTGCGGGTCGGCCTTGCGGATCGATTCGGCCAGGCGTTTGATGAACAGCAAACGCCCCAGGATGCCAAGATCGATGACCGCATCGCATCCATCCCAGTTGAGAAGGATTTCCATAATCTTGGAAGGTATTGATGTGTCAGGTTCTCCTACCAGATCGACAGGGTTCGACTTGCTCCAATAGGGAGGCAGGATTCCATCTATTTGGGCTATTATGTCTTTGTCCAGGGGTGGAATCGCAAGGCCGTATCTTTCACACAAATCAGCCGTTACGACCCCCCATCCTCCTCCCAGGGTCATGATGGCCACCCGGTTGCCTCTTGGAAGCGGCAGGCTCGAGAAGGCGGCCGAGAGATCGAGCAGATCCATGGGATGTTCCACCTTGATAATGCCGGCCTGGCGGCAGATGGCTTCGAACACGCGGCTGTCAGTGGCCAAGGCCCCGGTGTGGCTGGCAGCCGCCCGGCTGCCGGCTGTGGTTTGACCTCCCTTGAGCAAAACGATCGGTTTGCGGTAACTGAGCTTGCGGGCCGTTTCGAAAAAGCGCCTTCCGTTGGAAATATTTTCCAGATAAACCATGATGATCCTGGTCTGCTCATCGTCGGCAAGTGCATCCAGATAGTCTGCCATGGTCAGCATGGCCTCGTTACCACTGCCGGCAAAGGCCCGGATGCCTATCCCCTGCTGTTCGGCAAAGGCAAGCAACTGGGTTCCCATGTTGCCCGACTGGGCGATGACGGCCGTCGAACCGGCCTGCGGACGCACGGCGGTGCCGGTACAGAAAAAATCGATATGGGGATTGCAAATACCCATAGTGTTGGGGCCCAGAATGAATATTCCGGCCTTGCGGGCTGAGGAAACCAGCTCTTTTTCAAGGGCCTTTCCAGCGGGCCCGCTTTCACCGAAGCCTGAAGTCACCAAAAGGACTTTGTCGATTGACTTGCGCTTGAATTGTTCTATCAGAGCCGGTACTTTTTCAGCTGGGACCGTAACCACCGCCAGGTCTACAGGCGCCTCAATTTCTTCGACCGAACTAAAAACCCTGCGACCGGCAATCGAGCCCCCCTTGTGGTTGACCAGAAAGACGTTGCCCTTGAATCCCCCGCCGATGGTGTTGACCGTCAACATGTGTCCCCATTTGCCCAGCTTCCCGGAAGCTCCGACAAAGGCCACCGAACGGGGATGAAAAAAACCGTGGATGATTGATTTTGGAACCGCTTTCGACGGTGGTGTAAGGTCCCGGGTGGGGGGACGGAAAGTCAGCAAAGCGTCGACGGCCGTAAGGCCGCCATTGGCGTCGAGCAAGAGGGGGTTGATATCGACTTCGGCCAGCTGAGGAAAGTCCCGGGCCAACTTGGACAAGGCATTTGCAACAGCCAGCAAGGCTTCCAGGTCGACGGGTTTTTGACCGCGAAAGCTGCCCAGCAGCTTTGCGCCCCGCAGGCCGCTGATCATTTCCTTGAGTTCGTGGCCATTCAGGGGTGCCGGTCCAAGGACGACATCATCCACGGCTTCGGCCAAAATCCCTCCCAGACCGAGCAGTATGACCGGCCCGAAATGCTGATCCCGGTTCATTCCCAGCAGTATTTCGCGGGCTCCGCTGATCTGTTGCTGGACTAGAAGACCTTCCATCGATTCCGGGGCCGTTGCTAAAATTTGACGACCGGCTTCAACCACCTGCTTTTCGGTGTTAAGATTCATTTTTACCAGACCATGCTCGGTCTTGTGGGCCAGGCCGGAACCGAGGGCCTTCAGGACGACCGGCAGCCCCATCTTGCGGGCGTATTGCCAGGCCGTTTCAGGGTCTTGAGCCGGGTACTCCTCGACCACCGGGATGCCGTAGGCAGCAAGAACCCGCTTGGATTTGTATTCGTCAAGGATGAAAGGACCTTTTTCCAACCGCCTTGATATTTCGTCTTCAAGGTTCAAAGCCGGGACTCCTTTTATCCCGGATTATGCACTTCAAATGCCTGAAAAGTAATTTGATTGAATTATTGCATAAGTTTGCATGTATTTATTCCTGCCCGTGCCTTCACCGTCAAGGTGAAGTTCATTAGGTGATAAATCATCAGGCATTTGAAGCCGCAAGGGGCTTGTGATTTTACCGAATCTGCTTTGTTGGAGGGCAGTTGAAGTACTAGAGCAGGTCTGC
>JALVRI010000477.1 GCA_027031325.1 Desulfobacteraceae bacterium | reverse complement strand
CCCCCCTGGTGCGCCTGAACAGGATTACCACAGGACTCAAGGCAAGGATATTTGCCAAACTCGAATTCTTCAATCCCCTGGGAAGTGTCAAGGACAGGATTGCAGCGGCCATGCTGGCCGATGCCGAGCAAAGGGGGCTTTTGAACAGCGAGAGCCTGATCGTTGAGCCCACCTCCGGTAACACCGGCATCGGCCTGGCCTTCCTGTGCGCCTCCAAGGGGTACCGCCTGGCACTGGTCATGCCCGACACCATGAGTGTCGAGCGCCGCAAGCTGCTGACCCATCTTGGAGCGGAATTGATACTTACTCCCGGAAAACAAGGGATGGCCGGGGCCATAGCAAAGGCCAGGGAAATGGTGGTAAAAGACGGAAACGCCTTTATGCCCGACCAGTTTTCCAACCCGGCCAATGCCGGAGCCCATCAGGAGACAACGGCTCCTGAAATCTGGAACGCCACCGAGGGCCGCGCCGACATCCTGGTTGCCGGAGTGGGAACCGGCGGCACCATTACCGGCGTAAGTCGCTATTTCAAGGCCCGCCGTCCGGAATTCAAGTCCATCGCGGTGGAACCGGCCGGATCGGCCATCCTGTCGGGCGGCACCAAGGGACCGCACAAAATCCAGGGAATCGGGGCCGGGTTCATCCCCCAGGTACTTGATCAGAGCCTGCTGGACGGAGTAATTGCGGTGGCCGACAAGGACGCCTTTGCCACCGCCCGGGCCCTGGCCGCCCGGGAAGGCATCCTGGCCGGAATCTCTTCCGGAGCTGCTGTCTGGGCCGCCCTAGAGGTAGCTAAAAAACCTGAGAACGAAGGGAAAACCATCGTAACCATTCTGCCCAGTACCGGGGAGCGATACATCAGCACCGAACTGTTTGGCAAATAACGGCCGGGGGGAATTCCGGGATTTGTTCGAGTTCAGCAAATCAGTAAAACTGCCGGTAAGCGTGGAAGAAGCCTTCAACTGGCACGCCCGGCCAGGGGCCCTGGAGCGGCTCAGTCCACCATGGGATCCGGTCACCGTCTTGCACCGATCCGGAACAATCCGGGCCGGTGACCGGGCAACGCTCAAGATCAAGGCCGGTCCCTTGCCTCTTGCCGTGCGCTGGCAGGCGGTCCATACCAGGTATGAGCCGCCCCGCCTTTTCCAGGACCGCCAGGAAAAGGGCCCCTTCGCCTTCTGGGAACACACCCATCTTTTCGAGCCCCGCGGCAGGGAGACCTGCCTCCTGACAGACAGGATTGGCTGCCGCCTTCCAGGACACCCCCTTTCGACGAACATTGCTTCCACCTGGCTCCAAAACAGGCTTGAGCGCATTTTCACCTATCGCCACGCCACCCTGTTAAGCGACCTGGAAGATCATCGCCGGCTGCCGGACGGTCGCCCTCTGACCATCCTGATATCAGGTGCCAGCGGCCTGGTCGGATCCGCCCTGATTCCCATGTTGACAACCGGCGGACACCGGGTGATCCGCCTGGTACGGGAAAAACCCCCTTCCGGACCAGACGAAATTTACTGGAACCCGGCGGCGGGTTTGATAGACTTGCAAAGTTTACCCCCGCTGGATGCGGTGGTCCATCTTTCAGGAGAAAATATCTCCAATGGCAGGTGGACGGCGGCCAAGAAAAAGCGCATAATCGAAAGCCGCGATCAGAGCACCCTTCTTTTGGCATCGGCCATCGCCGGGCTTGACCAGAGGCCTTCGGTCTTTTTGTGCGCTTCGGCCATCGGCTTTTATGGTGACCGGGGAACAAAACTGCTGACAGAAGAAGATACCTGCGGTCTAGACTTCGTGTCCGGGGTCTGCAGCCGCTGGGAGCGGTCCGCGGCTCCGGCCCGCCAGGCAGGCATCAGAACCGTATTTTTAAGGATCGGGATCGCCCTCAGCCCCTTGGGAGGGGCCTTGGCCAAAATGTTGCCCTTTTTCCGGTTGGGCCTTGGAGGATGCCTGGGAGACGGCAATCAGTTCATGAGCTGGATCGGTATCGACGATGTGATCGGAGCCACATATTGGGCCATGAACTGCAGCAAGCTGGAAGGACCGCTGAACCTGGTGGCCCCGGCCCCGGTGACCAATGCCGAATTTACCTCCGTGCTGTCCGGTGTGCTGGGCAGGCCGGCTGCATTCAGGATTCCGGCAGGGCTGATCAAGATTCTGTATGGGCAGATGGGGCGTGAATTATCCCTTGCCAGCACCCGGGTCCTGCCCGAAAAGTTGCTTGCCTCCGGCTATCGTTTCCGGCACCCAAGCTTACAACAAGCCCTTTGCCACCTTCTGGGGCGAGAACCCGGAGACAATTCAGATGACCCTGACCCTGCGTAAAATACTGGCGTTCCTCATGGCCAGCGCCCTGGCTTTCGGCTTCATGCACCACCTGGTACCCGGAACCAGTCTCTACAACTTCGAACGCCTCCACATCTTCCTTTTCAACCTTTGCAGCGGTGGCACCATCTTGCTGCATTACAGCCAGCCGGGCCGACAAGTCACCTGGACAACGACCCTGTTCATCTTGTTTTCCCTGGCATTTGCCCTCTGCGCCTTTTTCGACCTCTACCTGCCTTCGGTCATCCTGGCCCTGGTCCTGGCAATCCTGGTGGAATCGGTGCGCATCAAGCGTTTTTCAGTGTTGCCGGCCGGCATTTTCAGGGCCGCCGAACCGGTCTCGTTCAAGTTTCACCAGGCTTCCCTCTTGTGCCTTTCCAGCGGCCTGGTGATATCTGCCCTGGTGATGGTCAACAACACCTGGCTGCACCTGGTTTCTTTCCCGAAGTTGAAACTGGATACCTTCTTCCTCGGTTTTTCATTTCCCCTCTCCCTGATTACCATGTCGGTGATGTTCTCCTTCATGAAGGGCGATTTCAGCCGTAACCTGCGATGGTTGAAAAATACCGCCTTCTGGACCGTCAACCTGGGAGTCATTATTTTCTTCGGTTTCATCCTCTATGAAAAGCTGGCTGCCCAGGTTATCGTCACCTGGATCCTGTTCGCCGCGGTGGTGTTGATCTACTATCTCTACCAGAACCTGGGCCGGACGGTGCAACAGAAACGTTTTCTGACCTCGGGGATGTTCTTTCTCTGGTACACGGCCATTACCGGAATCATATACATAGCTCTCCATTTCACCCCGAACTTTTCAGACCAGCACAGCAAGTGGCTTTTGCGGATGCATTCTTTCGCCGCCCTTTACGGCTGGAATCTAAGCGGCCTGGCGGTAATCTGCCGCAGCCACGATTTTCCCATCCGCCTCAACGATCGTCTGATAATAACCATTCACTGGCTGACGGCCATCGTTCTGGCTCCCCTCGGCACTTACTGGGCACCGGCCGCACCGGCCGCACTGGGGGGTTATTTGATAGTACTGTATATGATGCTTTTCAGCCGGACTGCCGACAAATATCAGGGGCGGGAATAATCGAAACGAACGGTCAGTCACAGCCGGAGCTACAGTCCCCCGGATTGCAGTCCGGCTGCCGTCTGAAAGCAAAAACGGCGGGTCACTGAGCGCTGCTTTCCAGCCGGGCCTTGAGGTCTGCCAGAGCGTCAGCGTTCATGCCGAAAGAATGTTCGTCAGCGGGAAATGCTCCGCTTTGGACTTCATCTTTGTACTGCGCAAG
>JALVRI010000476.1 GCA_027031325.1 Desulfobacteraceae bacterium | reverse complement strand
CGATCTACCGGGATACCGTCTACCTGCTGGAGGTCAAGCCGTGGGCTTCACCAACCCTGCCGCTCACATCCAAGCTGTGCGGTTTACCCCTGGCCGGCCTGGCGGCTAAAATCCTGTTGGGAAAGAAACCGGCCGATCTCGATACCCGCCCCAGGCGCGCTGCTTTACGGGCAGTACGGACCGCCGTCTTTCCCTTCAACGTATTTACTGAAACCGATCCACTGCCCGGACCCCTTCCAAGATCCACCGGGGAAGTACTTGGACTGGCCCTCGATTTCGGAGCGGCCTACTTCAAGAGCCATCTGGCCGGACGGATGCCCCTTCCCACAAAGGGAGGAGTCCTGATAACCGTAACCGATGAAGACAAGGCCAGTGTCTTGGAACCGGCACGCTTGTTGCGCTCTATGGGTTTTGCAATCAAGGCCACCCGGGGCACCCGTCGTTTCCTGGAAAACCACGGCATTGCGGCCGAAGAAGTGCGCAAGATCGGTTTCGGCAGGCCAAACCTGGTGGATGAAATCAAGAACCGCAAGGTACAGATTATTATCAACACGCCTTCAGGTGGTCAGAGTCAACGGGACGACGCCTTTATCCGTAAAACGGCCATGGCCTACTCCGTGGTCACCATAACTGCGCCGGCGGCGGCCATAGCCGCGGCCCGCGGCATAGCAACGGCCGTAACCAGCCAGGGGAGGCCGATCGCCTTGCAGGACTTTTTGCCAGGGGACAAAACCTGATCAGGATTCAATCCGGCAGCCTTTTAAGTTCAACTAGTAAGCGTGGTCCGTAATCGCCAGGCAGATCGTACCGGTGGGTTACCGCTTGGAACACGCCGCCTCCGGCACTGACGGTAAAACTATCTCCTTCCGGCAAGGGGTTCTGGCCCGTCTCTTTTTCCCGCCAGCTGCCGGCTTTCCAAATCCACAAGCGGCCCTGCGGGGCCATCAAAGGCAAAGCCAGGGCCGCCACCTGCTCGACGGTTCCAACGGCCCGGCAGACGACGTGATCAAATTCACCCTGCCAGCACCTTTGAACGGCCATCTCTTCGGCCCTCATGTGAAGGGCGCGTACCTGCAAAAGGCCCAAACTGCGGATAACATGCTTTATGAAATTTACTTTTTTCCCCACTCCGTCCACAAGGACCAGGTTGATTTCGGGCCGCATTATCTTCAGGGGAAGTCCCGGAAAGCCTCCTCCACTTCCAAGATCCAGCACCCTGCGGGCAGCATTCAAATACTTCAGGACTATGATCGAATCGGCAAAATGCTTCAGGGCCACTTGAACCGGGTCCTTGACTGCGGTCAGGTTTATTCTTTTGTTCCAAAGGGCAAGTTCCCGCCCATAGCGGGCAAACAGGCGGGCCTTCGGGACCGACAGCTCAACACCGATCCCGGCGGCGGCATCCAACATCAAATCCACCCACGCCCCTGAAAAGCCGTCAGCCATTGCCGACCCGCAATTTCTTTTTCCATGATGGGTGCCCATCGGATTGTCAATTGCCCCTTTCTCCCGCCTTGCCTGGAGATCCGTCCGGCTCAACAGCATCTGCGAAGTCCATGATCACCAGGACGTCGTTACCACCCGTGTTCTCGATCCTGGCGTTCGGATAACGTTTCTTAAACACCTTGAGCATGGCCGTATTTTCCCTCAGCACCGAGGCCGTGAACCCGATATATCCGTTTTCCTTTGCAATTTTTTCAAGTTGCACCAACAGGTGACTGCCGATCCCCATTCCCTGGAAGTCTTCCCGCACCACGAAGGCAACCTCGGCCCTATCGCTTCCATTGTCGGCATAGGAGCCGATGGCCATTATCTCCTGGTGTCCTCCGGTTCGGACAAGACCGATCATCGACATGTTCTTGCGGTAATCTACGTTTGCCCACTGTCTTTGGACGACTTCGTGTGAAAACAACTTCATCTTATAGAAAAACCTGAAATAAATTGTTTCTTCTTTAAGAGAGTAAAAGAAATTGCGGTAAGCGAATTCGTCCGAGGGCAACAGCGGCCTGAACTCGATGGTCTTGCCGTTTTTGAGGGTCAACCTGGACTTGTAACCTTCCAGGAATAACAAGTCATCCTGGATCGGAGGTAGTTGATCGGAAAAAATATAATGCCTTTTCTTGGCTACCTCTATCAACTCCTCCCTGAACTTGGGATGGGCGATCTGGGCAAGTTCCATCACGCGCTGGTATATGCTTTTGCCCCTGAGTTCGGCGATTCCGTACTCGGTGACCACGAAATCCACGTCCGCCCTTGTTGTAGCCACCCCGGCCCCTTCGCTCAGGTGGGGAACGATGCGGGACAGCTTTCCGTCCTGGGCCGTCGATGGAAGGGCAATGATGGAAAAACCACCTTTCGACATGGCGCTGCCGCGGATGAAGTCGACCTGGTCTCCTATGCCACTGTAGAAAAGGTATCCAACCGAGTCGGTGCATACCTGTCCGGTCAGGTCGACTTCCAGGGCCGACGAAATGGAAACCAGGTTGTCGTTTCGGGCTATCACTGTTGGATCGTTTACGAATTCGGAAGAACGGAAGTAGAAATTCGGGTTATTGTCAACAAAATCGTAAATCTTTTCAGATCCCATGCATAGCGATGCGACCGTCCGCCCGGGAAGCAATGTTTTCTTCTTATTGGTTATCACCCTTTTTTCAAGCAGGGGCAGAAAAGCATCCGTGATGAGCTGAGTATGGACACCAAGGTCATTTTTATTGTCAAGGTACTGCAAAATCGAGTATGGAAGATGGCCGAACCCTATTTGAAGGGTTGCCCCGTCTTCCACCAGCTGGTTTACATAGTAACCGATCCGCAACGCGACTTCCTGGTTCTTGACACTTGGCAGGGCCTCTACCAGCGGCTCCTCGTGCAATACCAGGTAATCTATGTCATCGACGTGCACGAAACTGTCCCCCCATGTCCTTGGCATGCGTGGATTAACCTGGGCAATGACCAGGGAAGCATTTTCCATTCCGGCACGGGTTATGTCCACCGAAACACCCAGACTGCAATAGCCGAATCTGTCGGGGGGACTGACCTGGATCAGGGCCACGTCCAAGCCGATACGCTTGCTGGCGAACAGGCGCGGAATTTGAGACAGATACGATGGCAGGTAGTCTATCTTCCCCTCGAAGGCGGCTTTGCGCATGCTTGAACTTATGAAAAAGAGCTTCATTGAAAAACGGCGCAAAAACGAAGGGTCATCAACGTAGTGGGACAGAGTGGATGAAAGCATCTGGTAGACCATTACATCCTGAATGGCATCATTTTCCACCATTGTCCGGATAAGGTGTTGCGGTTCTCCGCACCCTGTCCCCAGGAACACCCTGCTTCCGTTTTTTATCTTGGAAGCCGCCTGGCGGGCGGTAACCAGCTTTTGGGGGCAATATTTCAAAAGATCCATCATCTCTCCCGGATGTCTGCGTCAGCCGGCAGTCACTCAAAATGCCGGCATCATGGATTGAAGGCCGTAAACCACCAACTCCCAATCTTGCGCATATAGATTGAGTTCAGCAATGGGACCTGTTTGACCAACCGTTAATCCGTTGACATGAATCGCCAAATGGTGTCAAGTATGTTATTTGGGATGATTAATAAGCCAAGGAGCATGGGGCAATGCAACCACGCAAC
>JALVRI010000475.1 GCA_027031325.1 Desulfobacteraceae bacterium | reverse complement strand
TATCCTCGACATCGGCGGTGAATCGACCCGGCCTTTCGCCGACCCGGTACCCGAGCAGCAGGAGCTTGACAGGGTGGTACCGGTGATCGAAAAACTGGCTCCCAGGGTGGATGTGCCGATCTCCGTAGACACCACCAAGTCGGCCGTTGCCAAGGCGGCCCTGGAAGCGGGCGCCTCCATGGTCAACGATATCAGTGCCCTGGGGACCGATCCCGGTATCGGCGATGTGGCCGCCCAAGCCGGTGTCCCCCTGATCCTGATGCACATGAAGGGCACGCCCCGGACCATGCAGCTAAACCCCAGCTACGAAGACCTTTTCGGGGAGATTATCGCTTTTCTCTCCCGGGCCATGCAAAAGGCGGTTGCCTGCGGGGTCAAGCGCGAGCTGCTGGTGGTGGACCCGGGGATCGGGTTCGGCAAGACCCTCCGGCACAACCTGGAAATAATCAGACACCTGGACCGTTTCCAAGTGCTTGACGCTCCGATCCTGGTGGGGCCATCGCGCAAGGCCTTTGTCCGCGCGCTGGTCAAAGAGAACGACAAGAAAGACATCCCGGCCGACCGGCCGGAAGTAATCAACGGCACCTTGGCCGCCGTTACGGCCGCCGTGATCAACGGTGCCCATATCGTCAGGGTTCACGACGTCGAGCAGGCCGTGGCCGCCGTGAAAGTAGCCGATGCCGTGAGATCTGGATGAGACAACCCGGGTATAGAAGAGAAAGTCATGCTGCTTGTAATCGACGTGGGCAACACCAACACGGTAATGGGCATCTACCGGGAAGCGCACCTGGTAAGGGACTGGAGAATCCGCACCGAGCGTAACACCACCGAAGACGAGTTCAACGTGATTGCCGGCAGCCTGTTTGCAGCCGGCAGGATCAAAACATCCGATATCGATTCAACGGTGATCTCCTGCGTCGTTCCGCCGATGGTATCGATCCTCGAATCTTTCTGCCGCAAGTACTTGGGCCACCGCCCTTTGTGGGTGGACGCCAAGTCATACCGGAAAATGCCGATCCTGGTTCACAATCCCAACGAAGTTGGAGCCGACCGGATAGTAAACTCGGTCGGTGCCTATCATCGATACCGCCGGAGCCTGATCGTCATCGATTTCGGCACGGCCACCACTTTCGACGCCATTTCTCCCAAGGGCGAATACCTGGGCGGGGCCATCAGTCCCGGCATATCGATTTCGGCCGAGGCTCTCTTTGCCCACGCTTCCAAGCTTCCACGGGTGGAGCTGTCCAGCCCTCCTGCGAAGGTGGTGGGCAAAGACACCATATCCTCTATCCAGTCCGGGATAATCTTCGGTTACGCCGCCATGGTAGACGGAATGGTCCAGCGGATGAAGGTTGAAATGGGTACCGATCCCAAGGTGATCGCCACCGGCGGCCTGGCACCCCTGATGCAGCATGTCTCGGGCACCATCGAGGCCGTCGAGCCCAACCTGACCCTGGAGGGATTGCGGATCATCAGTCAGGACTTCTGATGACCGCCTTGAAATTGCGCTCTCCAAAGCCCGCCTTATGGTTCTTTACGCAAATATCCCAAAAAGCCCTTGATGCTATTTGTGAGGAAAATCTTTTCGCGGGCCTGTATGTCTTCCGGAAGGCTTGCGAAACCTGCCAGGAGAGGATCGCTTGCCAGCAGGAATTCAAGGCAACGCCCGGTTAGGGCCGCTGGGGGTTGGTCTCCTTCGTCCAGGATCGAAGCCAGGCTTTGACGCCAGAAATGGAGCTGATCGCGGTGTCTGCGGAGCAAACCGCTCTGCTTGCTGCGGGCGCCGAAGTGGCCATAGCAAACAGTGCGGGCCTCGGCGGCGATTATCTTTTCGAGGCTGGCAAGCTGGGTGTCGAAGAAAAAACGGGGAGGAGTTGCCGGCCGCAGGTAATCGGTGCCATCGTCCAGTTCCAGGCACACTCCGCCTGTCTCACCGGCAAAAAGGACGTCCCCGATCACGAAACTGCAATGGTGGGGGCTGTGGCCGGGAGTATCCAGGGCCAGGATCCCGGGATCGTCCATGGCGTCGGCCGCCAATATTCGTCCCTTGTCCACCGGTTCGATGGGACCATACTTGATTGCCATGTCACCCAGGACCTTGAGGGAGCCCTGCCAGAGACGGCCGGGATCGGCCAGGTGGCTGACAGCCGCCGGGTGACAAACCACCGGGCAATCGGAAAAGACGGCTGACACTTGGCCAATACCACCGGCATGATCGATGTGAATATGGGTCAAGAGGATGTAATCGGGCCGCTCAACACCCAGCTGTTTCAAAGCCTCCAGGAGAGCCGGCACGCTAACCGCCGGTCCTACGTCGAGCAGCACGCACACCGGCTCGGTCATGACCCAGCAGCCCACGAAAGCCTCAAATCCCCTGATGGGCACCGGCAAATTCACCAGGAACAGGTTCGGTTCGACTTGGCTCACACCGGCCTTCATGGCTTCACTCCATTCCCATCTCGGCTTTCAAACGGCGGATCTGCTTCTCAAGGTCCGCTTTGCGATCTTCTTCCAGTTCCGGATCCTTGAGCCGCCTCATCAAGGCCAGCAGGATCATTTCCTGGCGGTAATGACTGCAGGTGTACTGCTTGCTCATTGGGCCAGGCTCTCTTTGAACACCCGGTAGAAGATACCGTAGTCGGCCAGGCCACGCTGAACGATCTTGTCAAAATCGTCCATGTTGCTCAAGTTTACGATCATGTTGACCGACTTCTGGAAAGCGCCCATCTGGTCCATGGTGCGATAACGGGTCGAGATCAGGGCCACGAAGATGTTGCGCCGGATCGCCATGGGCTGGCGCTCAAGGAAGATCAGCACCCCGTTGGCCTCCGGGTCCTTGGTGTCGAAGTATTCATTGACCACGATCAAATCGTAGGTGTGATAGCGCATCTTCTTTAGGGCATCCCGGCTGTTCTTGGCCTCGGTGACGTGGTATTCGAGGATATCCAGGGTGGGCCGAATTTTTTTGCGAACCGAGGGGTCGGATTCACACACCAGGGCCGTTTTGCCCTCTTCTTCGATGAAATCGAAGGGCTTTTCCTTGGCATCGTAAGCTTCACTTTCATCTTCGCCTTCATCGAACCCGAAAAAATCATCGAACTCATCCCCCTTGGCGGCGGAGGACACCTTTGGGATGGTGATGGTCATCCGCGTTTTGCACTTGGGGCATTTAAGACTGGCCGTGGTGCCACTGGGAAGCTTATCGTCTGCTATCTTGAACTTGCTCTGGCAGTTTTGGCAAACTATTTCCATTGCTCATTTCTTCCTGGCAGTATTTCGAAGGTCAGGGCACCGGCTGACGGCATTACACCCGCCGGCGATAGCCCCTGTCGATCTCCAGTTCCTTGATGTCGGTGGTGGCCTCGCCCCGGGCGCTCTTGACGGCATCTATACCGCGGCTGGCCACGGCCTTGTGGGAAGCGTATGACAGGGCCGTCTCCTGGGTTATCAAGCCTTTTTCATACAGGCTGACGATATACTCGTCGAAGGTGATCATCCCGAAGGGCTTTCCGGCCATCATCATGTCGTAGAAGGTCTTGCCTTCCTGCTCGCCGTTCAAGATGGCCTCCTTGACCCGCAGGTTGGTGCCCAGGATCTCGAAGGCCGCCACCCGGCCGCCGCCGACTTTTGGCAGCA
>JALVRI010000474.1 GCA_027031325.1 Desulfobacteraceae bacterium | reverse complement strand
CGCTACCAGGGCAAGGGGGTAGCCATGGCGGAGGTCGAATGCCGCTGGAACATACTGCCACGCTGGGCCTTGGTGGGCTTCGCCGGCCTGGGCGGACTCTACGGCAAGGATCCGGCCTTCAAGACAGAAGACAGGATAATCGCCGGCGGTTTCGGCGGACGTTACCTGTTCATGCCCGAAGAAGGCCTCTGGGTGGGAGCCGACATCTCTCACGGTCCCGAGGACTGGTACTGGTATATAAACGTGGGCCAGGCCTGGTAACAGGTTACCGGGAATGGCGCCCGATCACCGAAGGCACGCAAGCTTTCCTGCCTCCCCGGGTGCCTGCGATCTTCAAGATTCGGCTGATACCGATTTTGCCTTGTTCCGCGGCACGTACGCCAGCAAACCGTAACCTTTTTCCCCATGAAACCGGCCGGCATGTTCTCAAAATACCCACCTCGTTCTCAGGCACGACAGCCGCCGATCCGAAAAAAACGCAACGCAGGAGAAGGTCACAAACTCTCACGGCCGCCAACCCGCAGACCGTTTCCGCTCGCGATGCCCCGGTCAGAAGGTTCTCTTCATGTCCGGCCATACAGCTTGCGTGATAACCCGCCAGAAGGAGGCGGTAAAAGACAGGCGTCAGGTTCCGCGCCCCCTACTCGAACCAGACGGCAACATCATGATGAAAGGCAAGGCGCCCAGCCCTATGAACGCGCTCAAGAAATACGTCATCCGCAGCCCGATATGGTCCCCTGCAAATCCGACGATAACCACCACGGCCGAACGCGACATGAAAGATATAAGCATGAACATCCCGTTGGCCGCCGCCGGGCTGCTTTGGGCATGCTCCTGAACCATTGCCAGCATGACCGGGGTGGTGGAAAGGATGGTAAAACCGGCCACCACCAGAGCCCCAAAGCGCATCCAGCCCCCGATCCAGGCAAACAGGAAAAGGGAAAGGGGACCGCCCACGAGGGAGACCAGCAGAATCTGGCGCCGCCCGAAACGGTCGCTCAGGGGTCCGGAAGTCATAACTCCGGCCACACCGCACAGTTCGAAAATCGTCAGGGCCATGCCGGCCAGCCAGAGGTTTCCGGTCTCGGCCTCCACGAAGGTGGGCAGGAATGTGGCCAGCGAGGCATGCATGAATCCCCGGGCAACCAGGATCGCCGAAAGGGGCAGCAGGACCGGACGCATCTGCCGGAAGGTGTTCAGCAGGCCGTTGCGCCCGCTCCGGTCCACGGTTATGGATACGGCCCGGAACCTGAAAAAAAGCCAGCCGGAGGCCGCTATCCCTACTGTCATCACCGGGTAGATGCCTTCCAGCCCGAAAAGTGAAACCGCTCCCACGACCACCAGGGGACCTACGGCCCGGGCCAGTTCGCCCCCGGTCATGAAAAAACTCATTCCCTTGCCCTTGCTGTTTCCGGCCAGCCGGGCCACCATCACCGGGGCCGGAACGTGAAACATGGCCACGCTGATGCCGGCGACAAACAGGAGGATCAAAAGCACTCCGTAGCCGGGGGCCAGTCCCAGAAGGCTCATGGGAATGGCGGTCATGGCCGGGGCCAGGATGATGAAATAACGAACACTGGTCCGATCGGCCAGAGACCCCAGCAAGGGGTTGGCAAGGGCCGGAAGCTGCATCACCGTGGACAAGAACCCGGCCTGGGTCAAGGAGAGGGACAATTTTTCGATCAACAGGGGCAAAAGGGGCGCAAAGAAGCTGGAATAAACGTCGTGAATGAAATGACAAATCGACAGTATCAGGATTTGACCTGTTTGAAATGCAGCGTGAGAGCTGGCGGCGTTTTCCTGGTCGGGCAAAGATGCGGTCTGCTTCATGGATTCAGGGTTTTCCTCCGGGAGGCGATCTCCCTCACGGCTATATACGCCCGGCAGCCCGTTTTGGCAATTGGATACTTTCCGCTCCCGCTCAAAAGGAGCGCCGGGGCGGGAAAACCGGCAACTCAGGCAAATATTATCTTGAAGTGCATAATCCGGGATTATCCGTATTTATGATCAGGATGGGTCTCTTGGACGAAGAAGGCTGCCGCCAGAGCGATCAAGGCTCCCAGGAAAAGGAGCCCGAAGGCCTTGCCATACATGGATGCATCGAACACTCTTGCTCCGGGATTGATCCTGTCCAGGATGAGACCGAGAGCCGGCATCATCACCGCCCCACCGAAAAAGGGGAAAAAGTTGACCAATCCCACTGCTGTTCCAGCTATTTCCACCGGGAACAACTCCTTGGTGGAGCTGAAGGCGATGACCACGATGGCCGAAGAGCAGATACTGAGCAAAAAGCAGAACACATAAAGCATGGGCCGGTTCATGCCGTCCGGCAGAAAAGTCAGAACCGCCGTCAGCACCGCCATTATCAACGAGCACGACAGCAACAACGGCTTGCGCGCTCTTAGCAGCTTGTCGGAGACAAAGCTTAAAAAAGGGCTGCCGACTATCATGGCCACTGCCAACATATTGAGCACCGATCCCGCCTGCCTGCGCGTCAAACCGTACACCTGTTGCAAATAAGGGCCGGCCCACAAGCCCCCGAAGCTGAAAAATATACCACTGGTGAAAAAAAACCAGATCGCCATGGGCCAGAACGATGGTCTGCCAAGCACCATCCTGACACCCCGGGCCAACCCTATGCTTGGCTTTAATTTCCCGCCCGGCGCGACCTCGGTTTCAACCGGGGCATAGCCCAACTCTTCCGGCCTGTTGCGCACCACAAGCCATATCCCTGCCGCCAGGACGAGGGTGGCTCCGCCGATTACAACAAAACTGCCCCTCCAACCCACCCGGTTGCTCATCCAGGCCAAAGGCTCGGCCGCCACCAACACCCCGATTCCGCCGACCGCCATGAATATTCCGGTCATGCGGGCGAATTCTGTCTTGCGAAACCAGCACGTAAGCACTTTCATGGTCGGAACAAACAGCATGGCAACCCCGATTCCAACCAGGCACCTGGCTCCAATGGCCACCAGGACCGAGGTCGAAAGGCCAAACAGGATTGAAGCCGTTCCGGCCAAGATGAAGAAGACCGTTATGGTTTTGCGCGGTCCCCAAGAGTCGGAAAGCAGGCCTGCCGGCAGCTGCATCAAGGCATAAGGATAGAAATAGGCCGAGCCCAGCACACCCAGCAAGGTGGCATCGGCTCCCAAATCTTTCATCATATCCCCGGCCACAACCGCAGGGGAGGTCCTGTGGAAATATACCAAAAAATAACCGGCCGCCAGCAATCCGAAAACCAGCCAACGATACCGGAAAGGAAACCTCGCTTCAGGATTGGTCCCCATTCAAGCTCCTTTCCTTCACCTGGCAGGCTGCTGCAGGCAGCCTTGCAGCAGGAATTGCCCCAACTGATCAGGGGTGTCCGTCGGGTCCCGGCTGCATTTTAAATCACAAACTCAAGCGGGCACAAGCCCCAAAAAAGGCTCTATTTACACAATGCACGTCGCCGGAGACACCCGTACAGCTTTCAGCGGCATCGTATCTTGACAATTTTGATCCACGGACACCTCATGCAGTTACCCCCACCGGAGCTTGACTCGTCTTGGGTCACGTCCGGCCAAAAAGATTGGGGCGGCTTGAAAGCCGCCCCGCAGGCTAAAGGAAGAATATAAAAGTGAAGCTGTATATTCAGAGAC
>JALVRI010000473.1 GCA_027031325.1 Desulfobacteraceae bacterium | reverse complement strand
TCTACACGGTTCAATTGGTCCTCAAATGGCTGGAAGAAACCATCGGCGGCCTTGAAAAGATGGAAGACCTCAACCGCCGCAAGGCTGAAACGCTATACGGTTTCATGGATGCCAATGATTTTTACCGACCGACTGCGGACAAGGACAGCCGCTCGCTCATGAACGTAACTTTCCGGTTGCCCAGCCAGGAGCTCGAACAGAGTTTCGTCGCCGAAGCCCTGGCAAACGGACTGGGAGGACTGAAAGGTCACCGTTCCGTCGGCGGTTGCCGCGCCTCGATTTACAACGCCACTTCCCTTGCGGCCGTGGAAGCCCTGGTGGATTTCATGGACAGCTTTGCCAAGAAGCACGGCTGATGATATCGTTCCACGGCCGCCGGCCCGGCGGCCGTGGAAGCCCGGCTTTCCGCCCCTGCCTGTCATTTCCGGTTTTGCTTGACACAACCGCCGATTACCCATACTAACAATTTTATAACCGGTGCCGCCCTTGGCTTAACAAACCAGCAGCATTCGTTTCGATAAAACCCAACCTTAAATCCAGGGGAGGATAAATCATGGATAAAATCCTGCGTATCAACATGAGCGGGCCCAACGGCCCCGAGATCAAAACCGAACCTTTGGGTGACTACGCCGGCCTGGGAGGAAGGGCCATGACCTCCACCATCGTGGCCAAAGAGGTTCCCCCCACCTGCCATCCCCTGTCTGCTCAAAACAAGCTGGTAATAGCTCCGGGCATGCTCAGCGGCTCACAGGCCGCCATGTCGGGCAGAATCTCGGTCGGTTGCAAGAGCCCCTTGACCGGCGGGATCAAGGAAGCCAACTCCGGCGGCCAGCCTTCCCAAATGCTGGCAAGACTTGGTTACGCGGCCATAATCCTGGAAGGCAAACCGGCCGATGACAAGCTTTACAAAATCATTATCAACAAGGACGGGGTCAAGGTTGAGCCGGCCGACGACCTGAAAATGCTCGGCAACTACGACACGGTGGCCAAGATGAGCCAGCTTTACGGCAACAAGGTCGGCTGTATTTCAATCGGCCAGGCCGGGGAGATGAAATTGTCGGCCGCCTCCATCGCCTTCAGCGACATGGAACAGCGTCCCACCAGGCATGCCGGCAGGGGTGGCGTGGGGGCCGTGATGGGCTCCAAGGGAGTCAAGGTGATAGTGATCGACGATGCCGGTTGCAGCGCCCGCCAGCCCAAGGATCCTGACAAGTTCAAGCAAGCCAACAAAGCTTTCGTGGCCGGACTGCGCAAGCATGCCGTTACCGGCCAGGGCCTGCCGGCCTATGGGACCAACGTGCTTACCAACGTGATCAACGAGGCCGGGGCCTATCCGACCAACAATTTCTCCAAGGGACAGTTCGAGGGTGCGGCCAAGATCTCGGGTGAAGCCCAGGCCGAGCTTGAAAACAGCCGCGGCGGCGAGGGATCGGCGACTCACGGCTGCCACCGGGGTTGCGTTATCCGTTGTTCGGGAACCTACTATGACAAGGACGGCAACTACCTGTCCAAACAGCCCGAATACGAAACCGTGTGGGCCCACGGGGGCAACTGCGGAATAGACGATCTGGATGCCATCGCGACCCTGGACCGCCTGGACGATGATTTCGGCCTGGATACCATCGAGATGGGAGCAACCATCGGGGTGGCCATGGAAGCAGGCCTTGCCAAGTTCGGGGATGCCGAGGCTGCCATAAACCTGGTCAAAGAAGTCGGCAAGGGAACACCTTTGGGGAGGATATTGGGAAGCGGAGCGGCCGTGACCGGCAAAGTCTTCGGTGTCGAACGGGTGCCGGTGGTCAAGGGCCAGTCCATGCCGGCCTACGACCCGCGGGCAGTTCAGGGAGTCGGTGTCACCTACGCCACGACCACCATGGGCGCCGACCATACCGCCGGCTATGCCGTGGCCACCAACATCCTGGGCGTGGGCGGCAGCGTCGATCCTCTCAAGCCCGAGGGTCAGGTGGAGCTTTCGCGCAACCTGCAGATAACCACGGCGGCCATCGATTCTACCGGCATGTGCCTTTTCATCGCCTTTGCCGTCATGGATCAACCGGAAACCTTCCAGGCGCTGCTCGACCTCATCTCGGCTTTCAACGGCCAGCCCCTGACGGCCGAGGATGTAACCGAGCTTGGCAAATCGGTCCTCAAAGCAGAACGGGCCTTCAATGCCGCCGCCGGTTTCACCAGCAAGCACGACCGGCTGCCGGATTATTTCAAGAACGAGCCCCTGGCGCCTCACAACGTGACTTTCGGGGTAAGCGACGAAGAGCTCGATACGGTATTCAATTTCTAAGTTTGTGGACTGGAAATCGACTTTCATCCAGGGGGTGTAAGAGGCACCCCCTTTATTTTTACCCGGATTTTGCACCCAGCTGGTTTGCCGAAGATGCAAAAATTCAATCAAATTACTTTTGTAAGCATTTGAAGTGCATAATCCGGGCTTTAAGGAGCAGGAAATGAATCCAGAACACCCCAACCTCGATCTGCAAATCAGCGATCCGGGCCGACTGTTACTGGACGGGATCTTTGCCGCCGGAGTCGGGCTGGTGGTAAAAACCGGCTCCAGCCTGAGAGCAACCCTGGTCGACCAGTTGGGCATTGCGGCAGATTATGTGGAAGAAAAGCTCCAGACCGTATTTCTCAACAGCCGGCCGGTGGACGACCTTGACGGGGTCGTCCTGGCGCCCGGCGACGTGCTGGCCCTTTCGGCCGCCATGCCGGGACTGGTTGGAGCCACCCTGCGCAGGGGAGGCCACCTTGCCGCCATGCGCAGGGACATCACTCAGGAAAAGGCCGAAACCAGGCCGGCGGTAACGGCCATGATCACCGTCAAGCTCTTCAACCTTGCCTGTCGGGACCTCGGCCCGACCCTGCTGGCAAGGGGAATCCTGGTAAGGCCGAAGCAGTTGGCCGACCTGCTGGCCGGCCTGGAAGATTCCCCCGCCACATCGGCAAAGGCCGTTTTGAACGACCTTGCCCTCGATCTTGCCGATGCGGTCGACAGCCTCGGGCAAATGGACCCGGCCACCTTGGTAAAATTCAGGTTCAGAATCATCATTTCCTGAAAGGCCGGACGTTCGGGCAAACAAAAAGGGCGGGGCAAGCAAAACTTACCTTGCCCCGCCGGTCAGGATGTCAGGCCGTGGCTACTTGTCCGCCCCGTCCCTATAACCCATGGGCATCCGCTTGAAGCGGCCCCCGTAGATGATCGGGTCTCCCTTGTAACCCAGGGCCTTGAAATCGATGTAATCGGAGGTGTCGATCAGGTGCTCCACGTCCCGGCCCTTTAGCTTGAGTTTGCGGAAGTCGATTCCCCGGAAAGCAAGCTGCCTGTATTTCCGGCTGCGTCCGTCCTGGTGGCAGCGGTCACAGCTTCGCTCCCCTTTAAGACTCCGGTGGCACTTTACGCACCCCAGGGCCTTGTCGGCCGGCATGACCTCGTGCTCGACCCGCCAATACATCCAGGTCTCCACCCACTTGTACTTGCCGCTGTAAGGGATACCGGCGGTTTTCATGCCTTCGGCAAAGGCCTTTGCCCAATCCAGGTTCTTCCAGTAGGCGGTCTTGTCACCTTTGCCGCGGGGGAAAAGGTGGGGTACCAGCAGGTAGCCGTAAACCGCGTCGGCCCCCTGGATGCCTTTCATCA
>JALVRI010000472.1 GCA_027031325.1 Desulfobacteraceae bacterium | reverse complement strand
TTCAGGGCCTGGTTCACAGTCGGTATGCCGGCGTAGGTGAAGGTCTGAAAAATGGACTCGGCCACCTGAAACGGTTCGCAGCCGACGTTAAGGGCAGCCCTTATGTGCAGTTCAAGCTCTTCAGTGCGGCCCAGGACTGTAAGCACGGCCACCGTAACCAGTTGCCTGGTGGTATGGGGTATTTTTTCACGGGCATACATCCGGCCGGTAATAAACAAGGAAAGCTCCCGGGCCAAGTCGGGATCAAAGGACTTCCAGAGTTCGTAGGGTTTTTCGCCACCAACCCCCTTGAAATAAAGAGCTGCTGTCTCTTGGGTCTTTTGCTTGATATCTTCCGCCAAAATGTTTTCTCCTTGGCAATGCTCTGTTTAAAATTTTAAACGCTTAACGAAAATGATATTTGAGCACTTTGTCAACGGTTGGCCTTGCGATAACCAAGCTGATCCAGAGCGATGATCCACTTGCAGATATTGGCTGAACCTTCCACCATGAAATAGGTCGGCGTATCACGGTAGTACCTGGCCACCGGGTATTCGGTGCTGTATCCGTAAGCCCCGAGGATCCGCATGGCATAGTTGGCACACTTGGAGACCGTTTCTCCGGCGAAATATTTGGCGATGGCAACGTCACGGCCATTGTTCAGGCGTCCCTGATCCTTGGCCCAAGCAGCCTTGTAGACCAGCAGGCGGGCTGCTTCAACCTCGGTTGCCATCTGGGCGACCATGTCCTGGTTCATCTGGAATTGTCCGATGGGCTTTCCGAACTGCTTGCGGTCGTTGCAATACTTTGTAACCACATCCAGGCAGGCCTGGGCAACTCCCACTGCACCGGCGGCAGCCGAAAGGCGGGTCTGATTCAAGGATCCAAATACAATCCTGGCCCCATCTCCCGGTTTGCCGAGAATGTTTTCCTTGGGGACTTTTACGTTGTCCAGGAAGACCTCACCGGTGGGCGATGAAAAAGAGCCCATCTTTTCCAGGCGGGTGGTCTTGATCCCCTCGAAATTCTTGGGCTCGATCACGAAGGCCGACAATCCCTTGCTACCGGCGGACTTGTCTGTATAGGCATAGTAGATCAAAACATCGGCCACATCGGCGTTTGAAATCCAGGTTTTGGATCCGTTCAGCAGCCAGTAGTCTCCCTTGTCCTCGGCGGTGGATTCGAGCGCCATGACATCGGAACCCGCATTGGGTTCGGTAATGCCGAATCCGCCGATCAGTTCGGCGCTGCACAATCCGGGAATATATTTTTTCTTAATTTCCTCGTTGCCATAGGTATAGATAGTAAAGGCGCATCCAAGAACCTGCATGTTCACCTGTACCCTAAGGGAACTATGAGCGCGGGCGATCTCCTCGGTGACGATCATGGCCGCCAGCCAGCCCATGTCCTCTCCGCCATACTCTTCCGGTATAACCGTGCCGAAAAATCCCAGTTCCCCCATGGGTTTAATGGCTTCCTTGTATGGAAAGTAATGCTCATTGTCCCATTGGTCGGCATTGGGCGCTATCTTCTTTTTAGCAAATTCCTGAACAGCCTTGCGGAGCATCTCAAGCTCCTTTGAAAGTGCAAAATCCATGGGTCCTCCTTCGATATGAATATGATATTCTCCCTAGGGCAACATTTATTAAAAAAAACCTGGGATTATCGCTCCGTGAAATGGCTGGCATTAGCTATAATGTATCTATAGTGTATTCATGCGGGCCTGTCAAACACCAAAACGCCTCTGACCGTGCATCAATCCAATGGGCAGGGTAAAAGCGTTGAATCCACCCTCTCCAAATACGAATTTGAACAATTACGTCGTCCAAGGCAGGTTCTGATCTAACCCGATCGATTATTACAGTAATGAAATATTTTTATTAATCAAATATGTTTCAATATACGAAACATACGTTTTGTTTTTTTAACAAGCAACTCAGTATTTGTCAATCTGTTTCCCTGGTAGAAAATTCGGAAAGCAAAGCAGTTGACAGATGCCATTTCTGAATGGCATAGATATGAATTATTTAAAACGGCGTTTTATATCATGAAACAGAATCCAACTTCCATCGAAAAGGCAATCCATGTTTTGCTGGCCTTCGACCAGCGGCACCCCAACTGGGGGGTACGACGGCTCAGTGAACACTTGGGATTTAGCGCAGCTACCGTCCAGAGGATCCTCAAGACCTTCAAGGACTACCACCTGGTGGATCAGAACCCGGTCACCCGCCAGTACCGCCTGGGGGCTGCCTTTTACCATTTCATCCAGACCCTGCAACAATCTTATCCCATCACCCGGGTTGCCCCCGAATTTATGCGGCACTTATCCCGTAAAACCGGAGAAACAGTCCATCTCAATGTCATCGAAGGCGAAAACCGGGTCTGCATAGACTCGGTGGAGGCGAACCATCCCCTAAAGGCCAGCATGACCGTCGGCAGCCGCTCACCACTGTATGCCGGAGCCTCTTCCAAGTGTCTGCTGGCCTTTTCAGACCCTGTCTTCAGAGAAAGTTATCTGGAAAAAACGACCCTTTCGCCCGTGACTGCCAACACAATTGTTGAAGTGGAAAAACTGCGAGTCGAGCTGGCCCGGATCCGGCGCAACGGCTATGCCGAAAGCCTGGCCGAACGCAACCCCGGACTGGGCTCCTTGAGCGCACCGATTTTCAACCATCAGGGATCTGTCCTGGCCGCCCTCAGTCTGGCTATTCCGGAGATAAGGTACAGGGACCTGTCACACCGCAAGCTGTGCCTGGAAGAGATCCTGGCCACGGCCCGGCGCATATCCCGTTCCATGGGCTTCAGAAAGGTGGAGGAAGATACATGAAAAATACCGGTGACAAGCTGATGTCTCTGCAACAGGCTGTCGGTCGCCACGTATTTGACGGGGCCCATATCTCCATCGGCGGATTTACCATAAACCGCAATCCCATGGCTGCCGTCTACGAAATCATTCGTCAAGGTAGAAAGGATCTTCATCTTTACGCCCACTCAAACGGGCAGGGGGTCGACGAACTGATCGGCGCCGGCTGTGTCGCCAAAATCGAGATCGCCTACGCCGGCAGCGGCCGTTTTGCGCCCACCTGCATCCGATTCCGCAAGGCCGTTGAACAAGGGCGGATCGAGGTAGAGGACTACTCAAACTATCATATGACCCTCCGCTTCATGGCCGGCGCCATGGGAATACCTTTTATGCCGAGCCGTTCGGGACTGGCAACCGATATCTCCCGTAAGTGGGGTTTTTCCGAGGCCAAGCGCAAGGCCGACCCCAAGCTTCCTGATTACAAGATGGTGGTAACCGACAATCCGTTCGGAACCTGGGGGGAGACGTCCAAAGTAGTCCTGGTGCCTGCCATCATGCCGGATGTAACCATCATCCACGTTCAGCAGGCAGACCGTCAGGGGCTGGTACGCATCGAGGGGCTGACTTTCGCTGACATAGAGCAAGCCAAGGCGGCCCGGTGCCTGATAGTAACCTGCGAAAAGCTTGTTGAAACCGGGTATCTTAGACAGCAGCCCGACGCCAACCAGCTTCCGCCCTTTTGTGTCGATGCCGTGGTTCATGTACCCTGGGGAGCATATCCCACGGCCTGTTTTGGGCATTACGATTACGATCCGGTTTTTCTCAATAATTACAAGAAACTGGCAGGAGATGATCAAGCCTACCGTCAATACTT
>JALVRI010000471.1 GCA_027031325.1 Desulfobacteraceae bacterium | reverse complement strand
CTCCCAACACACTTCGATGGTCCGGCCCTGGGGCAGGCTTGTAGCGGTGACGTTGATGGGCCGGCCGGGCAGCTCCACGCCCACCGTTGCCTGGGCCTCGTTTGAAGGCGGGCTCTGGTTGCCCGCCCCGTCGACGGCAACCACCCGGTAGGTATAGGTCCCGTTGGCAAGGTTCGGGTCGTCATAGACCGGCTGGGGCACGAGTTCTTCGGCCAGGACGATCCACTGCCGGCCGTCGAGCCGGAAGACCCGGTAGCCGGCCACATCCCCGTCCACCGGCGGCTGCCAGGCCAGGTGCACGCTGGCATCCCGGGCCGTGGCCACCAGGTTGACCGGCGGGCCGGGCGGTGTGACATCGCCTACGGAAACCTGTACCGGCTCGCAGGGCTGACTCTGCATGCCATGGATATTGACCGCCGCCAGGCGGTAGGCGTAGGTGCCGTCGTCCAACTGCCTGTCGCGGTAAGATTCGCCGACAATGGGATTCTGGCGCCACAACCGCACCTCGCACAGCCGCACCCGGCCCGATCCTCTCTCGTCCTCTGCCCCGCGGGTGATGACCAGCCGCAGCCGGTCGGTGGCGTAAGCCGGCTCCAGCACGAAGCTGTTTTGCGGCCCTGCCTCGCCGACAGGCTCAGGATCGTTGAACTTGACCCGGGCCAGATCCAGCCAGCCGTAGCCTGTCCAGGCCTGGAGCACGAAATCCCTTGCGGCCATGTTGTCAGCCCAGCACAGGTCGATCCGCGTCAGGATCATGGGATCGGGAAGCTGCATCATCCACCACTGGGCCCCGGCATCCAAGGATGCCTCCCAACCGGTATAAGTGCGGCCGTCGATGGCGTCATCGGCCGACCAGGCGGCCGTGCCGGCCGTGGCGCTAAAGGACTGGTCGATGGGTACCGGGCCATCTTCGTTGACCTTGCGGCCGTCACGATAGAGGTGATAGCCGCCAAGATCCGCCTCGGTGTTGGCCTCCCAGTCCAGCAGCACGTCGTGGCCGTCGGCCTGGCCGGCAAGGCCGGTGGGAACGGCCGGGGCCTGCGCCCGCACCACCACCCGCTGCGAAGACGGCTTGCTGCGGTTGCCCGCCGGATCCACGGCCCGGGCCAGCAATCTGTTGGGGCCATCGACCAGGGAAACCGGGGTGCTGAAACGGCCGTTTTCATCGGCGGCGACCTCCGCCACCACGGTTGTGGTGCCGCCGTCCAGCCGCAGGATCTGCACTGTCGCCAAAGCGGTGGTCTGCCCCTCGACGGTCACTTGCTGTCGATCCAGCGGGGTGTAGGGCTGCTCCAGCCCGGCGCTGAAGACCGTGGCCATTGCCTCGCCGGACGGCGCGCTTTCGTTGGCGGAAGTATCCACGGCGGTAACCCGCAGGTAGTAGTTGCCGTCGGCAAGGTCACCGTCGGTTTCCTTCAGGAGGAAGTCGGTCTGCTCGATCAAGGCTTCGTTGACCTTCGTCCAGGAACCGTTTTTCAGCAGGTAGAGGTTGTAGCCGGCAAGATCGTCCGCTCCACTGGCCGGCCATTGGACCTTTATCCGGCCGCCGTCGGCAAGGGCCAGGGGCACGCCGGGCGGCTCGGGCGGTGTGATGTCCTGGTAGTAAATCTGAACCTCAGCCGGATCGGTGTCGCTGCGGCCGCCGGCATCGGTGGCCACGGCCCGCAGCCGGTAACTGCCGTAGGCCAGGCCCAGGGCGATCGGATCCAGCCGGCCGATCCACGGCGGCGCCTGCAAGGCCGGACCCAGGTCGATCCAGCCGGCCCCGCCATCGGCCCGGTACTGGAGTTGAACGCTGGTCACGTCCAGGTCCGGGCAGGAGGCCGTCACCGCCTGGGGCTGATCGAAGCGCATTCCCTCGGCCGGGGCGGTGATCACCGCGCGCGGCGCCCGGGTATCGATGACCACGGTCAGGCGATTGGACGGCGGACTCCAATTGCCGGCACTGTCAACGGCCACCACGTGATAACCGTGGGATCCGTCGGGCAAGCCGGAATCGGTCAGGCTGGTGCCGGACACAAGGCAGGTGCCGGGATCACTCATCTGGCCGGCGGCACAAGTGACCGGTTCGTCGTTGCGAAAGACGATGTAACCGGCAAGGTCGGCGTCGGCAACCGGCTCCCAGGTGGCGGTTACGTCGTTGCCACCGGCACCGCCGGCCTGGAGATCCAGCAGGACCGGAGCTGCCGGCCCCTTGTTGTCCACCACCACCGTCACCCGGCTTGTGCCCTTGTTGCCCGCCCGGTCCACGGCTTCCAGTTCCAGGGTGATCTCGGTGGCCTCGGGCAGGCCGGTGGTGTCCCATTGGACCAGCAGTCCTGAGGTTAGCGGCAGGGTCGATTCGGCCAGCACCCGCCACTTGTCGGGACCGGCGCCAATGCCCGCCCGAAGCCGCCAGGAGCCGAAATCGTCGCTGAAAGCCGTGCCCCGGATATCCACCTTTCGGCATACCCGCTTTGCCTGGGTCGGTTCGATGATCGCCACCGAAGGCGGGGTTCGATCAAAGACAAGGGCAAGCGGCGCCGAGGGAGGACTTTGCCACCCGGCCCGGTCCACGGCCACCACCTGGTAGGTGTGCGTCCCTTCCGGGACATCGGTGTCCAGGTAGAACGGCTCTTTGACTGGATCGGAGACCAGCGGCTTGCCATCGCGCAACAAAATGAAACCGGCGACATCGGGCTCCCCGGCCCCGGCCCACTGCAGGTCGGCGTTGCGGTTGTCCACCACCTGCCCGCTGAGGGTGGGGGCGGCGGGCGGATGGGTGTCGACCACCACCTGGACCTGGGCACGGGTCTTGTTGCCCAGGCGGTCTTCCACCTCCAGTCGCACGGTCGCCGGTCCGTCCGGACAAAGGGCGTGCCAGTCGGCAAGCTTGCCATTGCGCACCGGCCGGTCTTTCTTGCCGATGGGTGTCCAGCGGGCCGTATCGCCGGGCTCGTCGGTGGTCCACCACAGCCGGTAAGCCACCAGGTTGGCATCATCGGCCGTGCCGCTGATCGTCACTGGCCCGGTGACAAAGGCACCGGCAGCAGGGGATGCAATCGCCGCTTCGGGCGGGTTGTTGTCCACCACCACATGGACGAGGGTATCGGCTTTCCAGCCGGCCTTGTCCCGGGCCGTCAGCTGAACCTGCCAGGGTCCGTCGGCCACGCCGGCGCTCTTGCCCACCAGCCACTTGACAGCGACCGGTCCGGGCTGGTCCCCTTCGGCCAGCACCTGCCAGCCGGCGGCCGTGCCGGTGGCCGGGCGCACGCGGACCTGCCACTTTTCCAGGTTCGGCTCTGTCACCGTGCCGTCAACGGTCACCGTTGCCTGGTCCGCGCCGAATCCCCGGCCGTTTTCCGGCAGTCGCAGGCTGACTACGGGCCGGGCGGTGTCCACGATAAAATCGGCGGTGGCAAGGGTCTTGTTGCCGGCCAGGTCCTCGGCCTGGATGGACACGGAGCAAGGCCCGTCGGCAAGGTCGGCGATGCCGAACACCCAGTCGGTACGGTTGACGTTGCCGGTCTCCAGGGTCCGCCGGCCTGCTCCGTCCTTGACCCATGCGGTGTAGGAATCCAGGTTGGCGTCGCTTAGGCTGCCTCTTACCACCACGGCCTGGTTTACGAAAGAACCACCTGCCGGCTGGGCGATGGCCACGTGGGGGGCGGTGGTATC
>JALVRI010000470.1 GCA_027031325.1 Desulfobacteraceae bacterium | reverse complement strand
GTACATGCCCGAGCCCATCACCCCGGCCACTATGTCCCCGCCGACATAACTGGAAACCTGGGGATAAACCAGGGCCGTTACGTGCTCGTCAAGATCGAGGCCCAAATCGCAGGCCCGCAGGGGAGGATAGATACCGGCCGTCGGAACATACGGCGAGCGCCGGATAAAGCGCGGATCTACCTTGAGCAAAAGCTGGGTCATGGTGGTGTTGCCGGCGATGGTGATGATCGAGATGTTGTCCCTGTCCACTCCGGAACGCCGGATGATCTTGCCCAGGACGTTGTTGATGGTCTTGATGACGGCCTGGTGGAGGATATCGAGACCGTCGCCTTTTTCGGAAAAGACGATCCTGGTGATCACGTCCTCGCCGTAGCTTATCTGGCCGTTGAAATCGCCATACTCGGCCAGGACGTTGCCGGAGATCAGGTCCACCATCTGCCCGAAAATGGTGGTGGTACCTATATCAACGGCGATGGCCAGGTTGTGGTCGGTGGTATCGCCGCTCTGGACATTGACAATACGGGTCTTGCCGCTTGAACGCACCGGCCGGGCCATGGTGACGGTAACATCAAAATTTTTTTCACGGAAAACATGCGGTACCTTGCGGATCACTTCCAGGCTGACCTCCAGCCCGCGTTCTCCGTGGTGCTGGCGTAGATGCTGGATCATGCGGGTGACATCCGGCTGGTGGTTGGCGGCATCGGGAGGATCCATCCGGATGTTGATCTTTTCCACCGGCGGAACGAACAGCCCCTGCTCTTTGATACTCTCAAAGTCAACCTGCTGGATACGGGCTGTACGGCGCGGTTTCTTGGACAGATTGAGCACAGAGCGGTCGATGGCCGATTCCACCGGCACCCGGATCACCAGGTCGCTCTTGACCACGGCCTGGCAGGCCAGGCGGTATCCTTTTTGCCGGTCTTCCTGACTGAGTTGCTCGGAAATACCCCCTTCCACCTGCCCTTGTTCAACGATCACCCGGCATTTGCCGCAAACCCCTTCTCCACCACAGGAAGCGTTGATGTGAACCCCGGCGTCCATGGCTGCCCGGATCACCGACTGGCCTTCTTCAACCTCGATGGAAATTTCATGGGGAAGAAAAGTCACTTTGTACATTGCCATAGTGGCTCCTTTTTTTCGTATTCTTCCAGGTCTTGAGACCCGACAGTACCGGAAAACTCCACCGGAAATGAACAAATCCGGGCAGCCGCTCCGGGGCGAAAGAGGGTAGTCACCTTTTACCATAAAACAGAGAATCAAACCACGGCTTTCAGTTACAAAATTTTCATTTATCAGCGGCGATATGGCATTACGATAACTGAACCTGGATTATGGACTTCAAATGCCTGAAAAACTAATTTCATTGCATTATTGTATAAGCTTGCATTTATTTGTTCCCGGCCGTGCCGCAACCGGGCAAGGTGAAGTTCAAGCGGTGAAAAATCCTGAAGGCATTTGAAGTGCAAAATCAGGGCTGAAAGTCGATCCTGGAATTGATCCCGGCTTGCAACGACTTTCCTTTGCGACAATGGTATATTTGACTTGGGTCAATTGATTTTTCGCTCCGGGATGCTATTTTCAATTTCAGATCAGGTCTCCATGCCCTGGTGGCCGGAAAATGCAAAACTTAACAGCCTGCTAAAAATGAGAGTGAATAGGTTGATATGGACTGGACAAAAGAAGCCGAAGCAGCCGTCAGGAACGTACCTTTTTTCGTCCGTAAAAAAGTACGCCGGAAAATAGAGCAGCAGGTGGAAGCCGCCGGCAAGCAGAAGGTCAGCCTGGCGGACGTCAGGGAGGCGCAAAAGCGGTTCCTGGCCGGCATGGAAAGAGAAATAAAGGGTTTCCGGGTGGAAACCTGTTTCGGCGCCGGGGGATGCCCCAATCGCATCGCTGATTCAGCTCCCCTGGTGGCGCAAGTCGAAAGTATCCTGAGTTCAGCCGGGCTGCTGGAGTTCCTCAAGGCCGGTGTTAAGGGGCAGTTGAAGTTCCACCATGAATTCAGGGTCGCCTTTGCCGATTGTCCCAACGCTTGCAGCCAGCCCCAGATAAGGGACATGGGAATCATCGCCGCCTGCCGGCCTGTCATAACCAACCAGCCTTGCTCGGCCTGCCGGCAATGTGCTTCGGCTTGCCTTGAAAATGCCCTCATCCTGGAAGATGACGAGCTTGTCCGGATTGACCACGATCTTTGCGTGGCCTGCGGCAAATGCATTCAAGCCTGTCCAACCCGGACGTTGCAAGCGGGCCAATCGGGCTATCGCATCCAGCTGGGTGGGAAGCTCGGCCGCCATCCACGGCTGGCCACCGAACTTCCCGGAATCCACAATGCGGCCCAAGTTGTGCGGGCATTGGAACTCTGCCTGGATCTGTACAAAAAGCACAGCAAGGACGGCCGGCGCCTGGGGGAAATACTTACCCGGTCACAGATCGAGGATCTGGCGGCCGAACTCAAGCGGACTTGAACTTGCGGTAAAGGTAAAAGAGGGCGCCTCCTCCCAGGATCAGGAAAACCAGGAAAAAGATGAAAGGTCCGTAACGGCTGGTGTACTGGAGCCGGTCCGGCAGGAAATACCCTTCCAGGTATGCCCGGCGGACGATGTCACGTATCAGAACCATGGCCCCCACGGTTACCAGGGCGGCTGTCGTTGTCGGCCATAGCCTGGCTTGAATGGCAAACATCAGGGCCAGGCCCGCCCCGGCCAGGGCCACCACCAGCAAAGAGGTTGCCAGGACACTGCCTCCGAGCATCAGGGCCATCACATCTGTGCGCAGAGCCAGAAGCAACCAGAAACCGAACCCCACCTGGAGGGCCGAGCCGGCTACGAACCATCCCAGCCCGCTCTTGACCAGGGCGAGGCCGTCTTTCCTGCCGCACCGCACCTGCCAGCGTCCCACCACGGCCCGAAAAAGACCTCCCAATGCCAGGGCGCCGGTGACCATGTGGAGGTAGCGGGGCCAAAACATGGGATTGGCCGTATTAAGCAAGCTGCCGGCCGGATTTTGAAAATATCGCTGCCAGGTCGCCGGCATCAGCATCATGGTCATGTTGTTGCTGATTATGAAAGCCATGGTAAGCATGCCCACCACGGTGGCGGCCAGGACGGCCAGTGAAAGCCCCGGGCGACGGCCGTAAAGTCCCTGATACCAGTAGGCACCGCCATAAAGTGCCATTAGAACCAGAATTGCCCCCATCCACCAGCGGGCCATCAGGATCGAGCTGGTGTAGATGAAATTGCCGTACAGCACCTGGAGGAAAAGCAGGGGCACGATTCCGGTATTGATGGTAAAAGCAATGCTGAACGGCAAAAGGCCCGCGCCGTTCCCGGTGCCGGCCGTGGGCCCCCGTTTCGACCTGAGCCGGTCCGCCAGACAAATCATGGCCGTCCCCAGCATGGCGTTCATGACCAGCAGGTGGACGAAAAATCCCACCAGCAACAAGGCCTGGAACAATTGCCAGGGTACGCCTATCGGATCGGGGATCGGAATCAAGTCGGCTGGATTCATCATCCTTGCCCTCCGCAGCCGACCCGGTTTTCCAGACCGGCCTTTTCAATCGCCCGCATGATCGCCGGAGGCCTGCGCCAGCATGTGCCGAAACCGGCATCCTCAAGCAGGCCGATACCCGTGTCGATACCGGCGCCCACGGTGGCAACCC
>JALVRI010000469.1 GCA_027031325.1 Desulfobacteraceae bacterium | reverse complement strand
CCAGGCGGGAGCTTTACCGGTTTTGTACCGGCTTTACCCGCATAACCGGAGCTTTTGCAATCATAATAGGTATTGATAGGCTAAAGTGCAATATTTTTCAGCATCTTGGCGTCCAGGCCATCCGCCATGCCCGTCTTCCATCCTGTATATGGTGGGGATGGTCACGGATTGGATGTGGATTGCAATTTTTCAACTCAAAGATGGTGGCCATTGTCTGTGGCAGGCCGCCACCAGCGTTTGCGGCGAAGATTTACCGCTTTATTTGCAGCCTGACCCATTCCATGATCAGCGCCACGATATAATCAATCTCCTTTTCGTCCAGGGCCCTGCCCGTCCCGATACCATGCCATTTTTCAAGACATTTGCGGCAGCAGGTGGCTGTGGCATGTTGGGCTATGAAAACAGGATGCCCTTTCATCGGTGTCTGCTTGCCGTCATTTTTAGGAAAAGCCGGGGCAATCCTGGTACTTACGATTTGATAAGCGTGCTTCCTGATGGTTTCGAGGCCCTTAGCCCCGATGTATTCCAAGTATTGTGGCGCCAGCCTGAATTTCGACCTGAATTTGGATCTTTTCAGGCCGGCCAGCTTGTGATTTACGAAGGCAGTTTTCAATTCCATTTTCTCAAATCCATTGATCGCTCATTTTAGATAACCATTCTGGCTTTATATTCAACCCGGATTTTGCAGCCGGCGAGTTTGGCCAAGATGGAAGGCGGAAGGCAGGCAAACGCACCCTGGTAGGTATTTGAAGTGCATGATCCGGGTTCAAATACTTGCAACAGGTCAACAGGTTATCGATTTTTTTACTGCCATGGTACAAATGATCATGGGAAACTTTCAGGGGAAAGGATACGGGAGGGGTGTTTCCCATCGTTGCGATGCGGCCGAAGGTGGCGATCCCAGGATCTGGAGCGGTCAGAGGCATCAAAAAAAAGGACTTACGCCATCCAACGTAAGCCCTTTGTTTTTTTGTGGCGGGGACGACGAGACTCGAACTCGCGACCTCCGGCGTGACAGGCCGGCGTTCTAACCAGAACTGAACTACGCCCCCTGAACTTTTTTAAGCGGTCCAAGTGACCGCGTTTTTTTCAACTCCACCTCCGGCCATCAACCGGTGCATGGTAGGCGGAACAGGGCTTGAACCTGTGACCCCCGGCTTGTAAGGCCGGTGCTCTCCCAACTGAGCTATCCGCCCGAAAGAATTGACTTCCTAACAATTGCCGCCCAACCTGTCAAGCGAAAAGTTTGGCAGGGTTTCTGACTCCTATCCACCCGGTTCAATTGAGCGGCACGTGCTTTTCGGGCTTGGAACCGGAGATTTCAAACGCCAGGTCGTTTTTGGCGAAAATCGTTTCGCCCTTTGCGGTTATGATGGCATGAGGCAACACTTCGTCCATGTGCTCGACGGTGACCACTTCCAGCTGCTTGGAGATGGTTGCCGGGATATCCTTGAGATCCTTTTCGTTTTCCTTCGGGATGATGACTTTTTTTATCCCCCCGCGATGGGCGGCCAGGAGCTTTTCCTTCAAACCGCCGATGGGAAGTACCTGCCCGCGCAGGGTGATTTCACCGGTCATGGCAATTTCGCGGCGAACCGGCTTGCGGGTAAGCGCCGATACCAGGGCGGTACACATGGCTATCCCGGCCGATGGCCCGTCCTTGGGAATGGCACCCTCCGGGATGTGAATGTGCAGGTCCAGCTTCTGGTAAAAGTCCTCCTCGAGCCCCAGGGAAGCTGCCCGTGAACGCACGAAACTCAGGGCCGCCTGGGCTGATTCTTTCATCACTTCGCCCAGTTTGCCGGTGACGATCAGTTTGCCCTTGCCGGGCATGGTGAGGGTTTCCACACAGAGCAGCTCTCCCCCCACCTGGGTCCATGCCAGTCCGGTTACTATTCCGACCTGGTCTTTCTGTTCGATCTGGCCATAGCGGAACCTGGGCGGCCCGAGATACTTCTGGACCGATCCGGCGGTGATCTTTATCAGGCGATCGGTCTCGGCGCCGGATTTGACTACCTTGCGGGCAACCTTGCGGCAGATGGAAGCAATTTCGCGTTCCAGGTTGCGCACCCCGGCCTCGCGGGTATAGCGCTGGATGATGGTGTAGATCGCCTTTTCGGAAAAACGGATCTGTTCCGGCTTGAGGCCGTTGAACTTGATCTGCTTAGGCACCAGGAAATCCCTGGCGATATGGTATTTTTCGTATTCGGTGTAGCCCGGCAGGCGGATGATTTCCATTCGATCCTGCAGGGGCAGGGGAATATCGGGCAAGGTGTTGGCCGTGGTGATGAACAGGATTTCGGAAAGGTCGTAGTCCAGGTCCAGATAATGGTCGTTGAAGGCGAAATTCTGCTCCGGGTCAAGGACTTCCAGCAGGGCCGAGGATGGGTCTCCCCTGAAATCCATGCTCATCTTGTCGACTTCGTCGAGACAGAAGACCGGGTTGTTGACCCCGACCTTGCGTAAAGACTGGATGATCTTGCCCGGCAGGGCACCGATATAGGTGCGGCGGTGGCCCCTTATTTCAGCCTCGTCGCGCACCCCGCCAAGGGAAAGACGTACAAAACGGCGTCCGGTGGCCCGGGCCACCGAACGGGCCAGGGATGTCTTGCCGACCCCGGGTGGGCCCACCAGGCAAAGGATGGGTCCACGTATCTTTTTCACCAATGACTGCACGGCAAGGTATTCCAGGATTCGCTCTTTCGGTTTTTCGAGCCCGTAGTGATCTTCGTTGAGTATTCGTTCGGCCTTTTCGATGTCGTGGCGCACGCGGCTGCGCTCATACCAGGGCAGGTTGATGATCCAGTCGATGTAGTTGCGCACCACGGTGGCTTCGGCCGACATGGGTGTCATCAGCTTCAACTTCTTGAATTCCTGGCGAACCTTGGCCGCGGCCTCGCGCGACATGCGCTTGCGTTTGATCCGCTTTTCCAGTTCCTGGAGTTCGTCGGCCCCGTCGTCGTCGGCACCCATTTCCTTGCGGATGGCGCGCATCTGCTCGTTGAGGTAATAGTTCTTTTGGGTCTTTTCCATCTGCTCCTTGACCCGGCCCTTGATGCGCTGATCCATGCGGAAGACTTCTATTTCCAGCTTTATCAGGCGTAGCAGCAGGTTGAGGCGTTTGTTGATCGCCGCTGCATCGAGCAGGCGCTGTTTGTCTTCGAGCTTGAAGGCAAAATTGGCCGCGATTGTATCGGCCATTTGGGAGTAATCGGCCATGGAGGCCACTTTATTGACAAGCTCTTTGGATATGGCCTTGTTCAGCTTGGCATACTCTTCGAAACTTTCCCTTATGGCCCGCGCCAGGGCCTCGGCCTCGGCCTCGGATCCCACGGCTTCCACCATCCGTTCAAGTTCGACTTCGAAGTAATTGTCTTGGCGGATGAAGCGCTTGATGCGGGCCCTCTGTTTGCCTTCCACCAGGGCTTTGACCGTGCCGTCGGGCAAACGCAGCAACTGCAGGACGGTTCCAATGACGCCGGTGCGGTTGATGTCTTTTTCGGTAGGATTGTCTATCCCGGCCTTGCGCTGGGTTGCCAGGAAAATCGTCTTTTCCTGGGTGTTCATGGCCTGGGACAGGGCGGCAACCGATTTTTCGCGTCCAACGAAAAGTGGCGCCACCATCTGTGGAAAAACGACAATATCCCTCAACGGGAGCAGGGGTAAGACAAGAGCCGGTTTTTCGTCGCCGTCGCCTTTGTTGAAAAAACGGGTAATGCTAACCATGGGCACTCGCAAGCGGCCTGGTCTTCCGGGCCGGATTGCCGCCCGGGCAGGCGGATGGGCAACCCGGCTGTCCGGCTGACTAGGCTTGTTTTTTGGTTTGTTCGTACAGCAGGATCGGATCCTCTTTGTTCAGGACTACTTCCTCGCTGATGACACATTCCTTTACGTCGTCGATGGAAGGGATTTCATACATTATGTTGAGCATGCATTCTTCCATGATGGCCCGCAACCCCCGGGCACCCGATTTGCGTTTGACGGCCTCGTCGGCCACGGCCTTGAGGGCGCTGTCGGTAAGGCGCAGGTTGACCCCTTCCATCTCGAACAGTTTTTTGTACTGTTTGACCAGGGCGTTTTTCGGTTCGGTCAAAATCCGCACCAGGGTTTCGGCGCTCAGTTCGTCAAGGGTGGCCACCACCGGCAGCCGCCCGAGAAATTCAGGGATCAAGCCGTATTTTATCAGGTCTTCGGGCTGGACTTCCTTTAGAATCTCACCGATGCTTTCTTCCTTGGCCTTGGAAATCTTTGCCCCGAACCCCATGGTCTTGGAACCCAGGCGGCGTTTGATTATCTGTTCCAGACCATTGAAGGTTCCGCCGCAAATGAACAGGATGTTGGAAGTGTCGACCTTGACGAAGTCCTGCTGGGGATGCTTGCGTCCACCCTTGGGGGGCACGCTGGCAGTGGTTCCTTCAATGATTTTGAGCAATGCCTGCTGGACACCTTCGCCGCTGACATCGCGGGTTATGGATGGATTGTCAGACTTGCTGGCGATTTTGTCGATTTCGTCGATATAGACGATCCCGCGCTTGGCCTTCTCCACATCATAGTCGGCATTCTGGAGCAGGCTGAGGATGATGTTCTCAACGTCTTCACCGACGTAACCGGCTTCTGTCAGGCTGGTGGCGTCGGCTATGGTGAAGGGTACGTTGAGAAAACGGGCCAGTGTCTGGGCCAGCAGGGTTTTGCCGCAACCGGTGGGACCGATCAAGAGGATGTTGCTTTTTTGAATTTCGACATCGTCGGCGGCAACCTGCGAATCGAGCCGCTTGTAATGGTTGTAGACCGCAACCGCCAGGATTTTCTTGGCCGTATCCTGCTCGATGACGTACTCGTCCAGCCTGCGCTTGATGTCCTTTGGGGCCATCAGGTTTTCGAATTGACCGGCTTCTTTTTCGGTCTCCTCCTCGATGATTTCACTGCAGAGCTGAATACATTCATCGCAGATGTAAACCGCGGGTCCGGCAATGAGTTTCTTGACCTCTTTTTGGCTTTTACCGCAGAACGAACAGAACAAGTTGTCGTTCGGGTCGTTTTTCTTGGCCATTGGTTTATGCCTCCAGCTTGTCCAGGTGATCCAGGTCGTCACGGCTGCGGATAACATGGTCCACTATGCCGTAATCTTTGGCTTCCTTGCCGGACATGAAATAATCGCGGTCGGTATCCTTTTGAATCTGCTCAAGTTTTTGACCTGTGTGCCGCTGCAGGATTTTGTTGAGAGTATCTTTCATGCGCAAGATTTCCTTGGCCTGGATTTCGATGTCCGATGCCTGGCCCTGAAATCCACCCATTGGCTGGTGGATCATTATCCTGGCATTCGGCAAAGCGTAGCGTTTATTCGCGCTACCGGCGGCCAGCAGCAAGGCTGCCATGCTGGCTGCCTGCCCGATACAAACCGTGGTAATATCCGGTTTGATGTACTGCATAGTATCATACACCGCCAGGCCGGCAGTTACAATCCCCCCCGGAGAATTGATATAAAAATTGATGTCCTTGTCGGGATCTTCCGATTCCAGGTAAAGCAACTGGGCTATGAGCAGGTTTGCCACCTCGTCGTTGATGGTGGTTCCCAGGAAAATTATCCTGTCCTTCAGCAGCCTGGAATAAATATCGTACGCCCGTTCCCCCCGGCTGGTCTGGTCTATTACCATTGGTATGATGGTCACGCCTGATCTCCTTGGCTTCCGGCGGTTTGAGATTGAAACCGCCTCAAATTGTTGTCATTATTCTTGACCGGAGTTGCTCTCGGTTTCGGTTGCGTTCTCCGGCTCTGGTTCCACCTCTTCGATCTCGCTATTATCAATGATAAGTTTGATTGCCTCTTTTTCAAGCAGGATCTGTTTGAAAGCGTTTAAACCGTTCTGGTTGTTGGTGTAATAGTTTTTGATCTCATCGACCGGCTGGTTATATGTATCGGCCATTTCCTGGAAGCCTTTATCGAGCTGATCTTCGGTCAGCTCCAGCTTTTCCTGCTCGATGATCTTGTTCAGGATCAGTTGGCGCCGGACCTGCTTGATGGCCGTGTCACGGTATTTTTCACGCAGTTTTTCGATGGTCAGGCCCACCTGGTCGAAAGTCATGTTGTGATATTGAAAGGAACGCTCGGCATCCCGGATGATATGTTCCAGTTCCATTTCCACCAGGGCCTCGGGCACCTCGAAATCGGCCTGGGCCAGAAGCTGGCTGAATATCTGCTCGTTTAGCTCCTGTTCGGCCCGCTTGTCATACCCGCTTTGAAGATTCCGGCGAATCTGTTCTTTCAGGTCTTCCAGGGTCTCGAAACGTTCGCCTACGCTGCGGGCCAGCTCGTCGTCTATTTCCGGCAATACTTCCTTGCGGATCTCGCGCAAGGTAACCTCGAAATCGATGGTCCGTCCGGCAAGCTGGCTGTTGGGATGATCATTGTCGAAAGTCACCCGGATCTGTTTTGTGTCACCCACCGCCATGCCGACCACACCCTGGTCGAACTGCGGGTGAATACTGGCTTCACCAAGCTTGAGAACGTAGTTTTCGGTCCTTGCGGTCGGCTCGTAGGGCTTGCCGTCCAGGAAACCTTCGTAGTCCAGCAGAACCACGTCGTCCATGCGGGCCGGGCGCTCCTCTTGGATCTTTTCCCGTTTGGCCATATTTTTCTGAATCATTTTCAACTGGACATCCAATTCTTCGTCGCTGACCCTGTAAAGGGTTTTTTTCAGTTTGAATCCTTTGAAATTGATGTCTTCGATCCGGGGGTTGATTTCAACATGCGCCTCGAACTTGTATGGTTCCGTGGCCTTCAGCTCAGGAGGGTCCACTTTGGGGCTTCCGACGATCTCCAGCTCGGTTTCCCTGAGGGCATCCATTACGCTGGACTGGATAAGCTGGGCTGCAACATCGTTTTTTACATCCTTGCCGTATATCCGTTCCAGTACCGAGCGGGGGGCCTTGCCGGGACGAAACCCTTTTACCTTGGCCGTCTTTTTCAGGTTCCTGTAAACTTCGTCCAACTTCTCGGAGACTTTTTCAGCCGGCACTTCAATGTGTAAGGCTTTCTTGACACTGCTCAGGTCTTCTACGGTTACTTTCATTTCTGTCTTCTCCCAAATAAAATAAAGTGCCTGGCCGCAACACAGGTTCAGGCACCTCGTTAGACCCGCCCGCGGATCCCCTTGCCCGCCCGGCTATGGCGTTGCGACCCTTGAAGCTCAAGCTGCCTTCAACCTGGACGTAATGCAGTCAACAACAGGAGGGCCATCGGGGGTGACTCTGTTCCAACCGCGTGCAGGGAACACGCTCCAATTTCAATTTCCGGAATCTTTGCAGACCCCGCTTTCATCCTTCCGGCCTGGAGGCAAACCACACCTTGGGTCATGATGATCGATTTGCCGAAAGCCTCAACCGCAATGAATCGGTAAAATTAGTGCGAGAGGGGAGACTTGAACTCCCACTCTGTTTCCAGAGCTGGATCCTAAGTCCAGTGCGTCTACCAATTCCGCCACTCTCGCAAGATTAAAACAAAGCCATTGAGCTTGACTTTTCCATAAATCCAATATTCTATTTAAAAACAAATAGGAAAAATAATATCAAACACAGGTTGTGTCAAGAACAATGATGACATGGCCGGAATGGATTAACAGCCTGTGAAGGCTGCCCGGAAGATGCCCCCATGGCGATGATAAGCAGGACGGATTTTACCCGATTGGCGATCCGGTTTTACGGTCCGGCGACTTTGTTGATCGGCCTGGCGCTAGCTTGTCTGCCTCTTTGGGCCGGACCATTACCGTGGGCCGGTCTCAACCCGGTCGTGGTGATAGATCCCGGCCACGGGGGGGGTGATAGCGGTATTTCCGATCCCCGCGGAGAAATGGAAAAAGCTGCAACCCTCAAGTTGGCCAAGGCGTTGGCCGCAGCCCTGGCAGCCGACTTCAACATGATTCTTACGCGTAACGACGATTACAAGCTGGATCCTGATCAAAGGGCCGGTGTGGCCAACCGTGCCCGGGCCGCAGCCTTCATAAGCCTGCATGCCGGAACCGGAAAATATCCAAATCGGGATTCAATCGTCATCTTCGTCAGGAAATACGATACTTATCGTCCGGGTGGTATTTGTCGTGAAGCCTACCCGGATGCACCGGCCGTTTGGAGATCCAACCAGCTTGAATATCAGGACAAAAGCATGCAGCTGGCACGCATACTGGCGGCTTCTTTTGAACGGTTGCTGTCCCCTGGGGTGAAGGTGAGTGTCCGCCGGGCTCCGGTGATGGTCTTGGGGGGAGTCAAGGCCCCTGCGGTGCTGGTCGAAGTAGGCATGCTGCTGAACACTCCCGGAAAAGAGGCCCGGATAAACCAGAGGCTCGTTCAGGCCTTGAAAGAGTCCTTGAAGGAGTTTCTGCACGGGCACTGATTGGGGAGGGCTTGGACCAAACCCTTGCTTCAGCCCCTAAAGCGTGCTAAAGGCGCTGGCAGAAGTTTGGCGGCCTTTTCAAGTTTCAGGAAGAACGTCGGGGCGTGGCGCAGCCTGGTAGCGCACCTGCTTTGGGAGCAGGGAGTCGCAGGTTCAAATCCTGCCGCCCCGACCATCCCCTTATGAACCGTCTCGTCTCGGCATTCTTCAAATTTTGAAACGACTCACCGCTGAAGACAGATCCCCTGCCAGCTTGGAGAGGGTGACGGCGTTTTCTTCCACCAGGTTGGTGTTGTGGGCGATTTCACTGGATGTCTTGCTCACGTTGGCTATGTCGCGGGCGACGGTGTCGGCGGTGGTGGAATTGTTGGCCACGTTTTCGGTAACCTCCCGTATTCCTTCAGACGCCTGACTGACGTTGCTGGCGATTTCGGTGGTCGTAGAGGACTGTTCTTCGACCGCAGAGGCTATATCGGACACGATTTCGTTAACCTGGTTGACGACCTTGGATATCTCCTCGATTTCGCTAACCGTTTCGGTGGTGGATTCCTGGATACTGTCTATCTTGGCCTTGATGTCCTGGGTGGCCTCGGCCGTCTGGTGGGCCAGAGCCGTGATTTCATTGGCCACGACGGCAAAGCCCTTGCCGGCTTCACCTGCCCGGGCGGCCTCGATGGTGGCGTTGAGGGCCAGGAGGTTGGTCTGCTCGGATATCTCGGTGATTGTCTCGGTAACCTTGCCCACGTCCAGGGCCGCCTTTCCCAGGGTACCGACCCGGTCCGAAGCCTGGCGCGAACGGGATACGGCCGCTTCGGTGATGTGGCTGGCCTCTTCGGCGCTGGAGGCGATTTCGTTGATGGTGTTTTTCATTCCATCGGCCGCGTCGGCCATGAGGCTTACGTTGGTGGCCGTTTCTTCGACCGCGGCGGCCACGGTATTCATATTGGAACTCATCACCGAGGCTGCCTCGGAAACAGCCTTGGAATGATGGGAAACTTCGTTGGTGCCCTTGGAGACGTTGGTGGCGATGTTGGAAAGCTGAGAGGACAAATCATTGAGCTTGGCGCTTTTATCCATTATGCCGCGGAACATGTTTTTGAGGCTGTCGACCATGTTGTCGAGGCTGCGGCCGATGATGCCCAGCTCGTCCCGGCTGGTGAATCCGGACTTGACCGATAAGTTTCCTTTGCCCAGCTTTTCGGCGAAAATCCTGATCTTGTCCATCCGTTTGACCAGTTTGATCACCGTGAAGACGGCAAAGACTGTGGCCAGGATGCCCAGAACGATGCAAACTCCCTGTAGTTGGAGCAGCAGCCTTACGCGGGCTTCGGATTCTTTCTGCATCATGGAGACGGCTTTGTTCATGGCCGCCAGCAAGGGCATGTTCTTGAGCTTGATCTGCTCCAGGGCCCTTGTTGCCTTTTCCGGCGCCTGGAGGTATTTTTCGATGTCGGCTTTAAAGCTTTCCCACAGCTCGGTCACCTTGCGCAGTTGACCCAGGACCGGCTGCCTGGCCGGGGGGCAGGAGCGGTACTTGGTCGATTGCATGTCAAGCGATATCGGTGCCTTGCCCGAATCACGCAGGGCTTTCAGGGTCTTTTCGAAAACGGCCATGGTATTTCTGAGGTTGGCAAGCTGCTTGGTGTCGATCTTTCCGGTTTGCCTGCGGTATATCTCGGAAAGCAACAGTTCCTTGGTCATTTTCTGGGTCAGCATCCGCTGGCGACCGGCAAGGTTTATCACCAGGCCGTCGCTTTTTTGCTGGTTGGTGACCCAGAGGGTGGCAAAAAACATGCACAAAATTATAAAGGACAAGGCGCCCGTGGCTATTTTCAGTTTCCATTTAATCGTCATTTCGTTCCTCCCTCCAATGACTCAGGGTATTTCAATCTCCGGCCGATTAAAATATCGGACATCAAGCTGAAAAGATGAGTTTTTTTTTGAGCCTCTCGACAGCCGGCGGCACGGTCCGGCTTTATGCGGGTTTTCCTAGGCAGTGGGGGGGATAGGGGGCTTGTGAAGGCGAACTTGTCCAACCCGGATCATGCGGTAGGCAAGTTTGCCGAAATTCAATGAAATTACTTTTTGTGGGCATTTGAAGTGCATAATCCGGGTTACATCTAACCGGCCGGTAGCGGCAAAACGGTGGACAATTCCGGCAAACTGGGGCAAGCTGGACGACCGGATCTTGAGCGGTCAGGGTCGCACAAGCTGCGCCCAGGGGGACCGGCGCTGTTGTCAGAAACCTTTTTACTCGGGCAGGTCGGGCGGCGATGCACCTTTCGGGTTTAAATCTGTTCGCAATAGCGGTGGCATTGGCCATGGATGCCTTTGCAGTAGCCTTGGCTATCGGTGCCGGACTTGCCGGGGTAAAGCCCCGCCAGTGTTTCAGGTTGGCATGGCATTTCGGGTTGTTCCAGGCCATGATGCCGATCATCGGTTGGACAGGGGGGGCAAGCCTAAGTTCCCTGGTGGAACATTTC
>JALVRI010000468.1 GCA_027031325.1 Desulfobacteraceae bacterium | reverse complement strand
TACAAGCAGTGGCTTGAAGATTTAAAGGCGCGTTCGCATATCCGTATCCTCCATCGGCCCGGAATGCAGGAGCAGGCCGATAAATCCGGCAGAGGGTAAATAAAGACAAAATGGGGCCGGCCACGTGGGGGGCATTTGACGGCCGGACCCTGTTTAGCGCATGTGGGCTGCAAGGGATTGCTAAATGCACAAGTCGGCAGCGTCCTCGATTTTGCTGAGACGGGTGGCATACGGCGACTATGACTTGATTGTCACTTTGCTGACCGATCGTTTCGGCAAACTTTCATTGATTGCCAAGTATGCAAAGAAGAGCACCAAACGCTTTGCCGGGATCCTCGAACCTTTTGCTGCTTTGAATATTTCCTTCAGCCGGGGGCGCAGAGGGGGCCTTGCGGTTTTGCAGGAAGCATCCCTGGCCAGCCCGTTTCCCCGGATCCGGACCGATATTCTGGCTACGGCTTATGCCAGTTACTGGGTGGAGCTGGTTGACACCTGGCTGGAAGAAGGCCATCCCCAGGAGCAACTTTATCGCCTCCTTGATTTCACCCTTAAAAAGCTGGATCAAGGGCAAACGGAGCATTCCTTGCTGAGTATCCTGTTTCAGATCCGCTTCCTGCGCCTTGCAGGTATGAGCCCCGAACTTGGCCGTTGTAGCAGTTGTCACTGTTCCTTGGAAGACAAAAGGCAGGAACGGTTGATGGCGGATCATGCATCCGGTGGAATCGTCTGCTCGGGTTGCAGTCATGAAGGTGGGCTGCACCTGTCCCTGGGGACTGTCAAACAGCTACAATGGCTCGGCCGGGGTGATTTGGACCAGGCATTGAGGATCAGATTCTCACAGCCGTCGCTGGACGAAGCGACATCGTTCCTGGAGAATTTCGTTCCCTACCATCTGGGCCGCAGCCCCAAGAGCCTGAAAGTGCTCCACCAATTGCGGGGCGGCACTGTAACTTGAAAACCGGAGTCGAATAGCAATGGAGAAATCCAACCTGGAACTGGGAGACAAGACTATCCAGGGGTCGGCGCCTTGCCGGATTGACATGGCCGGAACCCTTGACCTGAGCACCTTTTTCCATCCCTTGGGACATCTTGATCCATGCACTTTCAATATCGCCATAAACCTTAGAACCAGTGTGGCCCTCAGTGCCTATGAACCCGGAAAGATCATGGTGGTTTCAAGGGGGTTCAAAAGCGCGGTTTTCGAGGCCGGCAAAGCCCCTTTCAATCACGAGTTGGGCTTGATGTTCGCCATTGCGGAAGCTTTCAACGCCAGCGGAATTTGCATCCGGATCGATTCCCAGTCTCCGCCCAGATCAGGACTGGGAGGGTCTTCAGCCGCAGCAGTGGCCCTGGTGGCGGCCCTCTATCAATTGCGGGGGACTCCTGTCGCCGGCAAACAGGCCCGGATAGCCCTGCACGCTCATGCCATCGAGCAGGCTGTGGCCGGGGTGCCGTGCGGTTTGCAGGACCACCTGGCAGCAGCCTTTGGCGGTGTCAATGCCTGGTACTGGAAGGGGGGCGACATCGATTCACCTTTTAAGCGGGTCGAGATGACCGGCGAGCTGCTTGAAGCCGGTCTTGAAGAATCGATATTGGTTGCCTATTGCGGTGTGCCCCATGAATCGCGGGATACCAACAGCAGGTGGGTGGCCAATTTCCTGGCGGGCAGCGATCGTGATATTTGGGAGGAAATCGTCGTGGCAGGCCGCCAATTCGTGGCCGCCATGGCCGAAGCCGACTTTCAAAAGGCTGTTGACTGGATGAACAAAGAGACCGGCTTGCGTTGCCGCCTGACACCCGATGTTTTGGAAACGACAGGCTATCGATTGGTGGAGGCGGCCCGCCAGGCCGGCTGTGGAGCCCGCTTCACAGGTGCCGGTGCAGGTGGATGTGTTTGGGCGATGGGGGACAAAGAGGCCATCTCCGGCTTGGAAAAGAGCTGGAAAAAGATCCTCAAGGGTAAACCCGGTGCCGAGCTGTTGGCAGCCCGGATAGAACGGGAGGGCGTCTTGTTATCTTGAAGGTTAAATGCTAAAGAAGGTGGGCCGGGAAGGGCTCTTTTTTCATCAAACTTCAATCGTCAAGGAAGGGAATATGTATTTTCAGGATGTCATTTTAGCTTTGCATAAGTTCTGGGCCAGGAAAGGCTGCGTCATGGTCCAGCCTTACGATATGGAAGTGGGAGCAGGGACCTTCCATCCTGCCACCCTCCTGCGGGCTTTGGGGCCGGAACCATGGAACGTGGCGTATGTCCAGCCTTCCAGGCGTCCAACAGACGGCCGGTATGGAGAAAATCCCAACCGCCTCCAGCATTACTACCAGTACCAGGTAATTCTGAAACCCTCTCCTGATGATGTCCAGCAGTTGTACTTGCAGAGCCTGAAGGTTCTGGGAATCGATCCCCTGGACCACGATATCCGTTTCGTGGAGGACGACTGGGAATCGCCGACCCTGGGCGCCTCAGGCCTTGGCTGGGAGGTATGGCTGGACGGAATGGAGATAACCCAGTTCACCTACTTCCAGCTTGCCGGTAGCATTGAACTTTCTCCGATTTCGGTGGAATTGACCTATGGCCTGGAACGAATCGCCATGTACCTCCAGGGTGTTGACAATGTCTATGACCTGAAGTGGAATCAGCAGGTGACCTATGGCCATGTTCACCACCAGCAGGAAGTGGAACAATCCACTTACAATTTTGAAAAAGCAGATACCGGTATGCTGTTCGACCTGTTCGACAAGTACGAGGCCGAGTCGAAGCGGGTTATCGAAGACGGTTTGGTTCTGCCGGCATACGAATATTGCCTGAAATGTTCACATACTTTCAATCTCTTGGATGCCAGGGGAGCCATCAGCGTGACCGAGCGGACAAGGTACATCGCTCGCATTCGTAACCTTGCCCGTGCCAGTGCCGAAGCCTATCTCAAACAGCGCGAGGCCATGGGTTTCCCCCTCCTGCAAGCAAAGGAAACGGCCGCATGCTAGCAAGGTGGCCGGGCATGTGGCGTTTATCATAAAACCAAATAGTTATCGAGGTACACATGGAGCGATTCGTACTTGAGATCGGCACTGAAGAGATTCCAGCCGGTTATATAAAGCCGGCCCTGGAAGCTATGGCCCGTAACCTTGAAAGCAGATTGGCTGCCGCCAGAATTTCTCATGGTGAAATTTCGGTATACGGCACACCGCGCCGGCTGGCGGTGGCAGTGGATGATATGGCTTTAAGACAGCCGTCGCTTACAGAGACCATTACCGGTCCGCCGGTCAAGGTGGGATTGGATGAAAACGGAAAACCGACGGTAGCGGCCGAAAAATTTGCCGCCAAGATTGGCGTTAAACCCAGCCGGCTCCAGGTGGTTGAAACCGCAAAGGGGAGCTATCTGGCAGCCAGGGTGAGCCGGAAGGGAAAGACAACTGCCGCTTTGCTTAAACAGATTCTACCGGAGTTGATTCTGTCGATTCCCTTTCCCAAGACCATGCGCTGGGGCCGGGGACAGATAGCCTTTGCCAGGCCGATTCACTGGATCTTGGCCCTCTTGGGAACCGCCGCGGTGGTCTTCAGGCTTGATGAAAGAATCAAGAGCGGGCGTTACACCCGCGGCCACATGTTCATGGCGCCGGGCAGGATAAAGGTGGAGGCGGCCGACCATTATCCCGCTTGTCTTGAAGCCGTG
>JALVRI010000467.1 GCA_027031325.1 Desulfobacteraceae bacterium | reverse complement strand
GAAGTATGCTCGTAAAAAAGACCGAGCCGCTTCCGGTGGAATGCGTGGTCAGGGGGTACATATCCGGTTCAGGATGGAAATCCTACCTGAAAGACGGGACCGTATGTGGAATCGAACTGCCCGCCGGGCTGATGGAATCCGACCGTTTGCCCCGGCCCATATTCACCCCCTCTACAAAGGAGGAGGCCGGAAAGCACGATATCAATATCGATTTCGATACCACCTGCAGCCTGGTTGGAAAAGATGTAGCCGAAAAGATAAAGGAGCTGTCCCTGGCCATATATGAACAGGGAGCGGCCCTGGCCGCTGAAAGAGGGATCATCATTGCCGATACCAAATTCGAGTTCGGTTTTTACGAAGGCGAACTCATTCTCATCGACGAAGTTTTGACTCCTGATTCCTCGAGATTTTGGCCCAAAGAGAGCTATAAACCGGGTGGTGGCCAAAAAAGCTACGACAAGCAATACTTGAGAGATTACCTCTCTTCCCTCCAGTGGAACAAAAAGCCACCGGCCCCGGAACTGCCCCCGGAAGTGGTTGAAAATACCCGGGCGAAATACCTCCAGGCATTAAAAGCCCTGACCGGTACGACGTATGGAATTTAGCTGCCGCCGGATTCCTTTGCAGGCGCTTGTCTTGGAGCCTGCACCCTATAAAATTACAACCGAAACCTCAATCGAAGACCTGGTTGGCTCCATAAAGACCATTGGACTTTTACAGCCGATCATCGTGGCACGACAGGAGCAGGGGTATGTCGTGCTGGCGGGCCATCGCCGGGCCGCAGCATATCTGGCCTTGGGTTACGGTTCGATAACGGCCCGAATTCTTCCCCAGGAGGCCTCGGGTATTGAAAAGGCAATTGTAGCCGTATCGGACAACTCTTTTCAAAGGCAGCTGAACCTGGTTGAACAAGCCAGGGCCGTGCGGATATTGGAAAAGGCGGGCCGCAGGGCGAACAATCTGGAGAAGTTGGCGGCCGGATCTGGATTGTCCGTCAATGGGGAAATGATCGACAAGCTCAGGCGGGTTGCCGACATGCCTCGGGTTTTGCAGGAAGCCCTGGTGTCCGGCGACCTGAGCCTGCCGGTTGCCCTCCGGCTGGGTGAATCCGATAGGATCACCGCAGAGCTTTTGACTAATCTTTTCGCAAAGATGGGAATAGGGCTCAACCGCCAGCGCCAAATCCTGACATGGTTGCAGGAAATTTCATTGCGGGACGATGTTTCAATTCCGCAGATTCTGCAACAGCTGGTTCCGGACTGGAAAGCAGATCATAAAAGGGTTAAAGACAAGGGGGCTTGGTCAAAAGCCGTATTTGGCGCGATCAGGTCCAGAAGATACCCGGCTCTGGCCGCCGCAGAAAAAAGCTTCCGCGAAAATCTTAAAAAGATGAAGCTTCCACCAGGCATGCGGATCGACCCTCCGCCCTACTTCGAAGGCAAAAACTACAAAATCAGCCTGACCATAAACAAAACAGAAGATCTGGAAAGGCTGGGCTCACACCTGAGGGAACTGGCCGGCATGGATGAAACCCGGCGGATTTTCAAATAGTCGGGCAGATCGAATGGCCTTCAACACGTCCCTTCTGTTTAGCAAGTTCCATCACAACATCTGATATCCATATCCTGTCTCGGTCCATGGGACATTGTAGCTATAATATGGTTACAATCATAATCTATGTAAAAATCCAAAACATGAATAAAAATAACTTGACAAATAAGGGATAAACATTATAGAGGTATGCAAGAAATAAATAGGATTCAGTATGGGAATCAAGGAGCGCAAAGAAAGGGAAAAAGAGAGGCGCCGTCAACAGATAATGGTGGCGGCCAAAAGAGTTTTTTCAACAAAGGGTTTCAGTAAGACAACCATGGAGGATATCGCCAAGGAGGCCGAGCTGAGCCCTGGAACCCTTTACCTCTATTTCAAAAACAAGGACGAGTTATACGCATCCCTTTCTTTGAGAATTCTGCAATACCTGATCATTAGGTTGGAACATGTCGTAAACGAAAAAATTGAAGATCCCCGGAAAAGGGTAAGCGCCCTGAAAGAGGCGATGTTCGACGTCTATGACTTTGATCCCATGATTTTGATCAACATGTTTCATCTTCAATCAAGCGATACACTCAAAAACTTAACTCCCGAATTGCTTGGAGAAATCAAGGAACTGTCGAAACGCTCGCTCGAGACCATGGCCACCATATTCGAAGAAGGAATCCAGGAAGGGTACTTCATAAATAAAAAGCCGATCGCCATAGCCGACATTGTATGGTCTCTTTTTTCCGGTGTTATTCTATGGGAGACGAGTAAAAAAATAATCAATAAGCAGAAAGACTATGTGAAATCCACGCTTGAGACGGCTTTTGAAATCTTTGAAAGAGGGATAACAAATAAAAACAAAAGCTGATCAAAAAGTGTCGAAAAGAAATGCCAATTAATGGAGCCGGGAAAGTAGGAATAACTGGAAAAGAATCATATCCAGAAACCCGCCTTGAGCGCCGAAGCCCTGCTGAAGGTGTTTTCCACCGGCTCTTGAAATACGGTTCACGAAGGGAGGGATGCCAGACAAATGGCCTTTGCCAGCGGTATACTGGTAAAATAGAAAGGATTAGGCGGCAAACGACAACGGTGACCGCAAGCTAAAGGCAGACCTTGAAGTTTAGAGGCCAAATAAGTGAGATCCATTACCAAAAGGAGTGTGATCTATGAGTGAAAAAGAAGGTGTCGCCACATCTGAGGCCGAAATTGCTGTCCATTGGCAGGAGGAAGACTATTATTATCCATCAACTGAATTCATCGCCCAGGCCAATATGACAGACAAGACGATCTACGATCGTTTCAGCCTGGAAAACTTTCCCAACTGTTTCAAAGAATATGCTGACATGCTCGACTGGTACGAATACTGGCACACTATGCTGGATACCAGCGACGCCCCTTGCTGGAAATGGTTCGTCGGCGGAAAGATCAATGCTTGCTATAACTGTGTTGACAGGCATTTGGCAAAGAACAGGAACAAGACGGCTATCCATTTCGTGCCGGAGCCGGAAGACGAAAAGGTCGAGCATATCACCTATCAAGAGTTGTGGGTAAGGGTTAATGAATTTGCCGCCCTCCTGAAGGACTTCTGCGGCTTGAAAACGGGTGACCGGGTTACCCTGCACCTTCCCATGACCCCTGAACTGCCGATCACTATGTTGGCCTGTGCAAGGCTGGGTGTCATCCATTCCCAGGTTTTTGCAGGTTTCAGTGGTAATGCTTGCGCCGACCGGATCGTGGACTCCGGCAGCAGGGTCCTGATTACGATAGATGGATACTACCGCAGCGGAAATTTATTGAACCACAAGGAAAAAGCCGATCAGGCGGTCGAGATTGCCGAGAAAGCCGGCCAGAAAGTTGACAAGGTAATCGTCTGGCAGCGCTATCCCGGTAAATATTCGAGCGAGACGCCCATGGTCGAGGGCAGGGATTACTTCGCCAACGAAGTCCTCAAGGATTACTATGGGAAGAGGGTGGAACCGGTGAAGATGCCCGCAGAAGCTCCCCTCTTTCTCATGTACACCAGCGGTACGACCGGAAAGCCGAAAGGTTGCCAGCATTCGACAGGTGGTTACCTGGCCTACGTAACGGGAACCTCCAAGTACGTTCAGGATATCCATCCTGAAGACGTATACTGGTGTA
>JALVRI010000466.1 GCA_027031325.1 Desulfobacteraceae bacterium | reverse complement strand
TTGTCGCCTTGCTCAATGCTCTGGCCGCCGAGGAAATTCCGGATGAAATAATTGTTGTGGACGACGGTTCGGATGATGGAACCGGAGAGGTCGCCCGGGCCGCCGGCGCCAAGGTGATCAGCCACCCCTATAACATGGGCAACGGGGCGGCGGTAAAGACGGGTATAAGGCATTGCCGGGGGGATATCGTCGTTTTCATGGACGCCGATGGTCAGCACGATCCTGCCTGGATCGGTAAACTTCTTGATCAAATCGACCCCTTCGACATGGTGGTCGGATCCCGGGCAGGCGGTGATCATGCCTCCGGATTCCGACGATTCGGCAATTGGCTTCTTAACAGGTTGGCGACCTATGTGACCGGTTACCGGATCGAGGATCTTACGTCGGGCTTTCGGGCCACGCACGCTGAAGTGGCCCGGTCCTTTTTACCCTTGTTGCCCAATGGTTTTTCGTGGCCGACTACTATTACCCTGGCTGCCTTGAGGTCAGGATACAGCTTGAAGTATGTCCCTTTCAAGGTGAGGGGACGAGAGGCCGGTAAAAGCCGCCTCAAGCCCGTCTCAGGTGCCGTTCGTTTTTTCATGATCCTGCTCAAGGTCTGTACCCTTTATTCTCCCATGAAAATATTCCTCCCGGTGAGCCTGGCCAGTTTCTGCCTGGGGATTGGGAATTATATCTATACCTATTTTACGGCCGGGCGGTTTACCAACATGAGTGCCGTTTTGCTGACCACGGCTGTCGTCATTTTCATGATCGGACTGGTCTCGGAACAGGTAAGCCAGGTGGGGTTCAACCGCCAACAGCCCATAGAACATAACAAATCTTCCAGCCCCTCATGAGCGCATCGCCGAAGCCAAGACTTCTGGTGGTCAGCACCTCTTATCCCCTGGACCGGCAATCAGCCTCCGCCCGCCATATCAAGGCTTATCTGCAAGGGCTGGCAAAGAATTTCGAGATAACAATCGTTACTGCCGATACGGAACGCCAGGCTTATGGTGACTTTTCGGGGCCTGATCCCGGTCTGGTTGTACGGTTCCGCTATGCTCCACGCAGGTGGCAAGTATTGGCCAACAAGCCCGGAGGAGTGCCTGCGGCAACTTCATCCCGGCCGCTGTTGCTGTTTATGGCCCCCTTGCTTTGGGGAGCAATGTCATTCAAGCTTTCAAGGTATGCCCTAAAAGCAGATATAATTCACGCCAATTGGTCACTCAATGGTTTGGTGGCCGGCATCGTGGGCTCACTGATGGGGGTACCTGTAGTCACCACTTTGCGTGGTAGTGATGTGCGCTGGGCTGCCCGATCCCGCCTGGGAAAGTTGGTGCTTGCCGCCTGCAGCGCATCGAGCTGCCGTCTGGTGGCGGTTTCACCCCTTTTGGCAAGGCAGGTGAGGAACCTGCTCGGACGGCAAAGAACACGCCATTTGAGCTGCATTGAAAACGGGGCGGACCAGGATCTTTTCCATCTACCTTTCGCGGAAGCCGGAGAACTTGAAAAAGAGTTGAGATTCTTGGTGATTGCCAACTTGGTTGCTTCCAAGAGGGTGGATCTGGCTGTCCGGGCTTTTGCGCGTTTAAGGAGCCACAAGCGTTTGAGCATGGAGATAATAGGGGCTGGTCCCGAGTCGGGCAAACTCCAAGCTTTGGCAAAGGCTTTGGGAGTGGCTTCAAAGGTTTTCTTCCATGGAGGTCTGCCCCATTCCGAGGTCAAGGTCAGGCTTGCCGCCTGCCACGTGCTCGTGCATCCAAGCCTGGCCGAAGGGCGTTCCAACGTGGTTCTCGAGGCCATGGCAGCCGGCAGGGCGGTTATTGCCAGCCGGATCTGTGGAATCAGCGATCTTGTTGAAGACGGTGTGAATGGGATGCTTTTTGCTTCCGCTTCCGAATCTGAACTTGCAGAGCGGCTTCAGTTGCTTGTGGACGATCCCACCCTGTGCGTCCGGCTGGGGCAAGCGGCCCGGATGGAGGTTTTGAAACGGAACCTTACTTGGCAGGAAACTGCCCGCAAATATGCCGGCCTCTTTTTGTCCATAGCGGGCAGCAGAAGATAAAGGGGACCTTATGTGTGGAATCGCAGTCGTAGTCGACCCGGAGCTTGGTTTGCCCAAGGGAAGAAAGCTTTGCCAGGATGCTGTTCAAGACCTGATTCATCGCGGACCGGACGACAATGCCGTCTATTGTATCCCGCCGGCATTTGTGGGCCATTGCCGCCTGGCGGTTATAGATCCCAAGGCCAGCCGGCAACCGATGGCCGATCCTTCCGGCCGTTACGTGCTTGCCTACAACGGTACGACATACAATTACAAGGAGCTGCGCTCCGGACTGCGTGGCAGGTGGCACTTTGCAACCACGGGTGATACCGAGGTCGTTTTGGCGGGTCTTGTCCTGGAAGGCCCTGGTTTTCTGAAAAAGATGAGAGGTATGGCAGCCGGAGTCCTTTGGGATGACCGGCGAAAGCGCATGCTGCTTTTCAGGGACAGGTTGGGGCAAAAGCCGCTTTATTACCTGCAGCATGGCAGGAGATTGGCCGTCGCCTCGGAAATCGGTGCTTTGCTCAAGTTGACCGGAATTGAGCCTGCCCATGACCAGGACAGCACGGCCGATTTTTTTCGCTACGGTTTTTGTCTTCCCGGAACGACCTTTTACAAGGGGATCAGGGAGATATTAGCGGGACATTTTGCCTGGTGGCGGCCTGCAAAAACGCTCCAACAGGAGGCCTATTGGAGTCTGCCGGGCCGCATCGTCGGCAGCGATCCCCGGTGCGAGGTTGAGCTGCGCCGTGAATTGAAGCGGGCGGTTTTGGACCGGCTGGTGGCCGACGTGCCGGTAGCCCTGTTTCTGTCCGGCGGCGTAGACTCGTCCTTGATAGCTGCCATATGTGCCCGCAGCGGCCGCCGCTTGAGTGCCTTTACCCTCGGTTTCAGGGAGCGCGACTTTGACGAGCGTCCTTTTGCCGCCAAAGTGGCCCGCCTTTTTTGCGACGGATACCGGGAAGCACTCCTGCCGGGTCGAATCAGCCTGGAGCAAATCAAGAGCGCCATGGATAACCTGGGCCAGCCTTTCGGCGATCCTTCCCTGCTGGGATTGACCCGCCTGGCTGAGGTGGCAGCAAAACAGGTGAAGGTGGCCCTTGGGGGAGATGGAGGTGACGAACTTTTTGGTGGTTACCAACGTTATCGGGCCCGGGTCTTCATGTGCTGGTATAGCCGGTTGCCCCGCAGGCTGCGGGAATGCGGCCGGCTGCTTATCAGGTCCTTGCCGGAGCCCATGGCGCATCACAGCCGCAGCCTGATCAAAAAGGCCCATCTTTTCCTGGACATGATGGAAAATACAGGCGGTGGGTCCTATGTAGCTCCGCGTCTTTTTTCGGAAAGACAACTTGAAAGGCTGCTGCCCGGCATGTACCATGGCGGTCATCGCGCCCCCGGGCTGCCTGAAACCAGCACCGACACCGAGGACCTGGAACGGATGCTGGCCGCAGATTTATTGGTCTACTTGCCCCAGGATATATGCTGTAAGTCAGACCGGGCGACCATGGCCCATGGGTTGGAGTTCCGGGCCCCCTTTCTGGATCACCGCCTGGTGGAGGCGGCCATGGGACTTGCCCCCAAACTTCATGTCGGATTGACGGGTGGCAAGCGCCAACTGAGGCGTGTCATGGGAGACTTCCTGCCAGGGTTTATCTGGC
>JALVRI010000465.1 GCA_027031325.1 Desulfobacteraceae bacterium | reverse complement strand
GCACCAGATGTATGCCAGACTATCACCGGGCAAGAATCATCAAGTTCATCGTCACCAGGCAGCTTGCCGTAACGTCCAGCTTCTATAATCACGTTCCGGACACACACAGCCTGTCCAGGTGGTTTTAAAAGGTCTAGATCCTGTCGTACAGTACCTATTTTCGATTCTGTTTCAATGACCGGACCAAGCCGAGCAATCAATCTTGACAACGAGCTTTTTCCGGCCGCCTGATCATGGGCATCAATGACTTCTGCGGCAACCCTTACGGCATTGAATACTCCGGGGACCTTTGTACCTACTATGGACATGGGTACCCCAGGCCAGCGTGATTTCCAATCCAGGGCCAGGGTAGCGGCGGCCACGGCTTGCCCGGCAGTTTCTACAACGAATAAGACCCCGTCATGATGTAGGTCATCCGGACGGCCGCAACATAAATTGAAATGATGAAAGGGATTCCGGTGCAAATCGGTTGCAAAATCGTAAAGATCCCCGGCTTTGGCAATCCGGTGGTTGGAAAAGTTCCTACGGTCCAAGCAGCTATCCGAACCAGCCGTCAGAAAATCCAGGGCCCTGTCTATCCACTGCAGGCTTTCAACCAGGGACCAGGGGCTGAAAAATGCTTCAGAGCATAATTGTGATAAAAATTTTTTCCCCTTTGCCCAAAATTGTCCCCCGGGCTGTTGGCCCCCCCTGCCTGACATGAATTCGGCGTCGGCAAGGTAATCTTTGAAAAATGCAGTTCCCGCCGGATAATAGTCAAATTCCAGGTCAAGTTTTTCAAGGGCAAACATCACCTGCTTCAAAAAATCCAGTCCGGCTGCCGGATGATGCGGTGGCGGTTTTACCACCAGAATATGGAAAGGCATGCTCATTTCAGGTTATTCCGGAATTAACCGGCGACATTTCAAACATATCAATTTCAAGGCGCCCTATAACCTGATATCCGGCGCCAAAGTCCCATACCCCTGTTGCGTTTTGTCCCGCTGGCATTGAAGGGCACCAACAAGTACTGCTTTTTATCAGGTATTTGCTCCCGGCTCGTTTGCCAGGCTGTCCTTGGCGGTCATAACCGGACCTATGCCAAAACCATCACAACTTTACAGAACTCTTTTTATGATGGCAAACCGTAACTGCAACATCGTCAATCGAACACATGCCAAATAATTTTCAGCTTCTGCCGGCCCTGATGCCCTGCAACGTAAAGCCGGAAATAGTTGTTTGCCGTAAGCGGCAGTTTATGGTTAGTATATCTGTAAGGTTTCACAAAGTTTTTCGACCAAACAATTGACCTGTCACTAAAACATTGACGGAGCCCCCCGATGAAAATCACTAGGTTTTGTTACTTTATATTCGTGCTGCTTTTAATTTTGGCCCTTGCAAGTCCCGGCCTTGCTATCGAACCTTTTCAAAAAGTCCGTAACCGGCTGGGAATGGAATTTGTGCTGCTGCCTGCCGGAAGTTTTCTAATGGGAAGCCCCCCTGACGAACCATACCGCGATCCGGGTGAAATCCAGCACCGGGTGGTGATATCAAAACCGTTTTTCCTCCAGACAACGGAAGTCACCCTCGGCCAGTGGCGCAAGCTCATGGGCCACGGCATGATGATGCGCTGGCGGGGGGCCGACAACCTGCCGGTAACCCGGGTATGCTGTTACGATATTCAACGTTTCATCAAAAAGCTCAATACTAGCGGTCCATGGAGATACCGCCTGCCGACCGAGGCCGAATGGGAGTATGCGGCCAGGGCCGGAAGCTCTACCGCCTATAGCTGGGGAAACCGGATCGACTGTTCCAGGGCGATGTACGCCAACAGTGCCAAAGTAAACGATTGCCAGCCATACATTGAATCCAGGGGCCTGCCACTGAACGGCCCGGCACCGGTTAAGAGCTATCCTCCCAACAAATGGGGACTTTATGACATGCACGGCAATGTCTGGGAGTGGGTCCAGGACTGGTACGACAAATATTCGGGAATCCCCCAAGTGGACCCCAAGGGCCCACCAAACGGCAACTGGCGTGTAAGAAGAGGAGGTAGCTGGTTCAAATTCGGGTACCACTGCCGGTCGGCCAACAGGGCCTTTGGTCATCCTTCCAGCCGCCTGCGCACCACCGGATTTCGACTCGTAATGGAAAAGGATATATCGGGACGGTTGCAACCCTGGGAAGAAGGCCGCTGATAAAAAAGAACCGAAAAAGGAAATATTGATCCTGCATGACCTCCCCACTTAAAGTTCTCACCGGCTGGCTGGGTGTCCATGAAAAGGAGATCGGTCTTTTCCTTTGGACCGTGGCCCTGCTGTTTGTCGTAAGGGCCTCGGGCATGCTTTTGAACAACTACGCCGAAACGGCATTCCTTAAACGTTTCGGGGTGGAATTCATGCCCGTTGTAACCATGCTCAACGCCATTGCCACCCTGGTCATCATGGCCCTGGCGGCGGGCCTGCTCCAGAAAGTTGCCGTCACCCGCCTCCTGGCTTTCCAATTCCTGTTCTGCGGCCTGACCATAATCGGCGCCCGAATGGTGGTACCCCTGGGGATCGACCTCATCTACCCCGCCCTGTTCATGCTCAAATCGCAGTACGAAGTACTGCTGGCCCTGCTGTTCTGGAACCTGGCAAACGACCTGTTCAACACCCGCCAGTCAAAACGCCTCTTTCCACTGATCACCGCCGGTGGGGTTATCGGCCAGATCCTGGGCAGCTTCGGCACCCCGGTACTTGTCAGGTGGCTCCAGTTCGACAACCTGCTGGTGGTCTACACGGCAGTTACCTTTTGCGGGGGTGCGCTGGCGTGGGCCATGCTGCGCCGCTACCCCACCCTGCTTACAAGCAGTGACAGGAAGAAAAAGAGCTCCGCCGATCTTTCCACCGGCCGGCGCTTGAAAACCATCGCCAAGATGCTCAAGTCTTCAACCCTCCTGAAAATCATGGTAGTGCTGACCTTCATGCCCAACGTGGTGATTCCCATCCTTAATTACCAGTTCAACTATGCCGTCGACAGCTTCTATGCCAGCGAAAGCGGGCTGGTCCTTTTCTTCAGCTACTTCAGGGGAGCGCTTAACATCGTAAACCTGGTGATCCTGCTTTTCGTCGGCAAGATCTACGGCCGCTGGGGCCTTCCGGTGGCCCTGATGTTTCACCCCTTCAACTATATCCTGGCCTTCATGGCTTTCCTGCTGCGGTTCGACATCGCAGCCGCGATTTACGCCCGCATGTCGACCAATATCATCCGGATCACAATCAACACCCCGGCCAACGCCGTGCTCACCGGCCTGTTCCCCGAATCCTACCGCTCCCTGGTAAGACCATTTCTACGCGGCACCGTGGTACGCCTGGCGTTACTTCTTGGCTCCGGGCTGATCCTGGTATCGGACATGCTCTTTCACCCCCGCTACCTGTCACTGGTGGCCCTGCCTTTCGTGCTGGCCTGGCTGGGCGCGCCCTTCGTGCTCAAAAAACGTTACGCGTCGATCCTGCTCGACCTGGTGTCGCGCAACCAGCTCGATTTCAAGTCGATGCAGGACGAGGAAATAGGCCAGCTTTTCAAGGACAAGAAGATCCAGCAAAGTCTCGCCAAGGCATTTGAAAGCGCGTCCGGAGACAACCTGATCTGGTATGGCCGCCTGCTCGCCCGCCTGAATGTTCCGGGCTGGCCGGAACTTTTGTTGAAACGCATCGAATCTCTGGCCCTGGGTTTCCAGATCGAACTGCTTGAATTACTGCCGGCCGGGACCGGGCCGATGGCAATCGAGACCTTGGAAAGGCTGGCCGGCCGAAAACAACCGGAGTTGACCCTGGCCGTGCTCAAGGCCCTGAACAGGCTCGATCCCCAGGCAGCCGCTCTCTTCGATAGAAGACCGTACCTGGAATGCGGCGACCCGCGCATCAGGGCCCATGCACTTGCCGGTATCTTCTCTCAGGCCCCGGAGACAACCCGCCGAACAATCGAAAAGTGGATTAAAGATCCCGACCTTCAAACCCGCATGGCCGGTATCATTGCCGCCGGCCTGACCGGAGACACCGTTTTTGCGCCCGTGGTGATAGGACAACTTGCAACGACCGATAACAGCACGATACTGCCCGAAATCATTACCGCAGCCTGTAATCTTGGAATCGACTCCCTGGGACCGACCCTGGCGAAATTTCTGAAACACCCCGACAGCCGGGTGCGTCTGGCGGCCCTGGAAGGCTTTCCCATCCGGGACAAGGCCGGGTTGAAACTGGTCCTCGGCATGCTGGCAGACCCGGACGCCAGAATCCGCGACAAGGCCCTGGAGCGCATCGCCAACGCCGAATTCGTAGACGGTAAAACCCTGGTAAAAGCCCTGGTCAACTCCAAAAAGGCAGTCAGGGAAAAGATCTTCGAATTACTGGCCCGGCTCCAGATCAAAGACCTGGACGTGTTCCGCTTCGCCCGCAACCAGCTCCGGGGCGCCTACATGTACTGGAACGAAAGCCTGGGGGTCGGGTCCTGGCCGGCAACCGCTGCCAGCAAGCTTTTGCAGGAACACCTGAACCAGCAGAGATGGGCGATTGTGGAAAACGTCCTCCGGGTCCTGGCGATCCAGGATACCAGCGGCCAGATGGAGATAATCGTCCGGGGAATAAAATCCAAGGATCCACGCCAGAAGGCAAACAGTATAGAAGCCCTGGAGGGTTCCCTGGAAAGGGCCCTGGGCAGGATCCTGATACCGCTGCTTACCTCTGAACCGGCGGACAAGCCGCCTCCGTCGGTCTGCCGGACACTAAAGGTGCCGGAGTACGGAAACGACCTGGCCGGCCTGTGCCGCCACCTGCTTCAGCGGGACGACCAGCTTTCGGTCATGCTTACCTTGTACGCCATGACCAAAATGGATCCGCCACCGCTGGATGCGCGGGTTATCACCCCCCTGACAAACAACGATGATCTCCATATCAGAAGACTGGCCCGGATGGTGATGGCGAAAGGGTCCGGATTGCCACAGAAGGAGGATCATGATATGCTGGGCGCGCTGACTTTGCCGGATATCATCCTGAGGTTGAAAACAATCGAGATATTCAGGCAACTGAGTATCAATGAACTTGCAGCGATCGCATCGGTCACCCGTCAGACCAGTTTCCCGAAAGACAGTGTCATCATCAGGGAAGGGGAGCCCGGAGACACCCTTTACCTGATAATCGAAGGCAGTGTCACGGTCAACAAGCGGCAGGCCGACGGCAAGGATCTGGAGCTGGATCAAATAAACGCCGGTGATTACTTCGGTGAAATGGCCCTGTTTGAAGACATACCCCGGACAGCCACCATCAGGACCATCTCGGAATGTCACGTACTGAGTCTCAACAAGCATGAATTCGAGGAAATAGTGCACGAATACCCCCAGATCCCACTTGCCATCTGCCGGGTTCTCAGTGGAAGGATCCGCAAATTGCATCGCAAAATAACCTCTGCTTCCGACCAAGCCGGATGAAGCGGGAGTGAGAGTTTAAACACTTTCAGGACAGGCATGATGAAAATCGCCTTTTTGATGGACAGGCTCGAATCGATCGATCCGGCCTGGGAGACAACCAGCCACCTCATGTATGAATGCAACCAGCGCGGCCACACGGTGTACTTTCTGGAAGCCCATGATGTCTACATCCGCGGCAACCAGGTGGTGGCCAGGATGCGCAACATAACCGTGGAGCCGGATCTTTCCATCCGGCGATACTGGCGTCAGCTCATCAAGTGCCTGCGCAAAGACGAACTGATCTTTGAGAGCATAACCGACCTGGATGCCCTCTTTTTGAGAAAAAATCCTCCCCTCAACTACCAGACGCTCGAATTTTTGCAGCCGGTGAGCCGAAAGGTTTTCATGATCAACGACTGTACCGGCCAGATCCTGGGCAACAGCAAGCTCTACACTTTGAATTTTCCTGACATAATCCCGGAAACCCATGTTTCACGCGACCCAAAGCGCCTGGCCAAAATCATCGAGGAATTCGGCGGCGCCATGGTGGTAAAACCGCTCCAACGCTACGGAGGAGAGGGGGTGATCAAGGTCAGCACCCGGGACCGTGAAAACCTGATTTCACTTATCAACTACTATACCCAGGCCAGCCGTGATTATTCCCAGCGGGAACCGATCATGGTCCAGGAATACCTGGAATCGGCCCAGAAAGAAGGCGACGTCAGGATCATGCTGCTCAACGGCGAAATCCTGGGAGCCATGCGCCGGGTAGCGCGGGATGGGGATTTCAGGACCAATGTCAAGACCGGCGCCCGGGTATACCGCCACAAGGTCACGGCCCAGGAGCTGGAAATCTGCCAGAGGATAAAGCAGCGACTCATCGAAGACGGCCTGTATTTCGTGGGCATCGACATCATCGGCGACAAGCTGGTGGAGGTAAATTGCGTATCCCCGGGCGGAATTCCGCGCATCAACCGCCTCGATAACGCCAGGCTTGAAAAGAAGGTAATCGACTTTGTTGAAGAAAAGGTCAGCAATCGCAATGGACGGCAGGGCTAAAATCATCCGGACCATGTTTTTGAAGTGGCCGCTCAAAAAAGTTGTTCTGCTCCTGGTGCCGGCGATTGCAGCCGTGTTGTCGACCGGTTGCCACGATAATAAAAGCAACCTGTTGCGCATAGGACTTGCCAGCGAGCCCAAAACCCTGAACGTCTGGCTTGCCAGCGACGCCTCATCGCGGGCAGTCCTGCGCCTGATCTATCATCCACTCTACGTACGCGATCCCAAAACCCTGGATTTTGTCCCCTGGCTGGCCGAAAGCCGGCCGTTATACGATCCTGCCGGCAAGACCTATACCATCGGTTTGCGGCAAGCCCGCTGGTCCGACGGCCACCCCCTCACCTCGGCCGACGTGGCCTTCACCGTCAAGCTGATCAAGGAATTCAAGACACCGGGATGGTCTCGCTGGAAATACGTCTCAAAGGTGGAAACCCCTGATCAACGGACCGTCGTTTTCCATCTCAAGAAAAACTTCGCCACTTTTCTCAGTCGCACTTTGCAAATCGTGATCCTGCCGGCCCACAAGTGGAGGGCCGTTGCCCGGGCCGCCCGCCGGACCCAAAAACCTCTGGCGACCCTGATGCGTTACAAGAACGAAAACCCGCTCTCATCCGGCCCCTTTGTCATGAAACAATGGCGCAAGGGTGCTTACATCCACCTGGCCCCAAATCCCTATTTTTTCGGCAGGCACAAAATCATTGCCGGCCATCGGATGGGCCCCCTGATCAAGGGAGTGCTCTTTAAATTCTACGGCACCACCGACGTGGCCATGCTGGCCCTGCGCAAGGGCGAGCTTGACATGTACTGGCAGCACATCCAGCCCGGGTACATGGACATCCTCGAAAATACTCCCCACGTCAAGATAATCAACAGCCCCAAAAGCGCCCTCTACTTCATGGGCTTCAACACCAGGCGACCCCCGTTTGACGATGTCGCCCTGCGCCGGGCAGTAGAGGTGTTGGTGGACAAGCATTTCATCGTCGAGCGGCTTCTCCAGGGACAGGGTTCGGAAATGTGGTCAATAATCCCGGAGGGTAACCGCCGCTGGTACAACCCCCATCTGCCCAGACCGGGTGAAGGTCTGAATCGCGAGCAGCGCATCCGCAAAGCCTACCAAATTCTATCGGCGGCAGGATACCGCTGGCAAAAGCCACCACTCGATGCCGACGGCAAGATCATTGCCCGGCCCGGCGACCTGCTGACGCCCGGCGGCGATCCCTTGAAGCCTTTTACCATTCTCACACCTCCGGCCGACTACGATCCGGCCAGGGCCATCAGCGGCACCATGATCCAGGAGTGGTTGAGAGAAATCGGCATGCCGGCCAAGGCCAGGCCGATGGAATTCGGTGCCCTTATCCAACAGGTCAAAGTACGCCGAAACTTCGATGCCTTCATCCTCGGTTACGGCCGCCTGCCCCTGGATCCGGATTACATGCGCTCTTTATTCCATTCCCGCAACGACCGTCCCCGGGGATGGAACATGAGCGGTTACCATAATCCTGAATTCGACCGCCTGGCAACCGCCGCCCAGCGTGAAATGAACCCCCGGAAACGCCGCAAACTGGTTTTCGCCATGCAGTCCATCATCGCCGCCGATGTACCCTACCTGCCGCTCTACCTGCCCACGCTGAACCAGGCCGTACGCACAGATCGCTTCAGCGGCTGGGTCTCCATGCTGGACGGAATCGGCAACCGGTGGTCATTTTGTCTTTTGAGGGAAGTGGAAGGGGCCCCATGAGTCTAAAGCGCTACATCCTGCGTCGTTTGGTGGAAATGGCAATCATCTTCTGGATCATCCAGACGGTCTTGTTCTTTCTCTTCCACCTTGCTCCCGGTGACCCCTTGTCGCGCATGGTGGATCCAGGCATGACCCATGAGGAAGAAATGGCCCTTATCGAACAATTGGGCCTGCATGAACCGCTTGGGACCCAGTATCTCTACTTCCTGGGCAACTTCTTCAGGGGACGTTTCGGCATTTCTTTTCACTACGGTCAGCCGGTCGCCCGCATAATCGCCCAACGGCTGCCCAATACCATCCTGCTGTTCACAACGGCCGTCATCCTGTCGGCCCTGGCCGGAACCTGGCTCGGCAAGCTGATATCCTGGCGCAAGGAAAACCGGGTCGACAAACTGGTAACCACGGGGGCTTTGGTATGTCATACCCTCTTTTTGCCCTGGATCGCCATGCTGCTGCTCTGGTTCGGCGCGTTCAAGCTCGGATGGTTCCCGGTAAACGGAATGATCTCGCCGGAATTGTGGGTGCTGCCCCGGACAACCATCCTGGAAAAAGCAGTCGATATAACTTGGCACATGGTTCTGCCGATGGCCACCCTCTTTCTGATCCACTTTGGAAGTTACCTGCTCATAATGCGCAGCAGCATGCTGGACACCCTGACCGAGGATTACATTTTCACGGCCAGGGCCAAGGGACTGCCTGAAAAAATAATCCGTGACCGGCACGCGGCGCCCAATGCCCGCCTGCCGGTAGTCACCAGCGTGGGGCTGAGCCTGGCTTTTTCGATCAACGGCGGCGCCCTGACAGAAACCGTCTTTTCCTGGCCCGGCATAGGCAGAGAACTGGTCTTTGCGGTCAGCAACAATGACTATCCCCTTGCCCTGGGGTGTTTCCTGTTGATCGCGGTGGTCGTCCTAACCGCCAACCTAGTGGTGGACATACTCTACGGCTACCTGGATCCACGTATCAGGTACTAGCCGCTGGCCATTGATGTTAACCAATCATCCACGGAACGGTCATGAAGGACAACATAACTTCAAGCACTCGGAACCTACCATACTGGAGCCAGGCCCTGCTCGAAAATTGGGGCCGCCTGAGGCGCAATCCAACCGGCCGGTTGGGATTGATCCTGCTGCTTGCCTTTGCCTTGATGGCCGCCGGCAGCTTCATTCCACCCCTTGTAAGTCCGATATACAACCCCATGCACGGGGTCGATCCGGTAATCTCACATACCTCGGGACCCAGCCTTAAACATTGGCTGGGAACCGATTTCATCGGCCGTGACATATTCAGCCAGCTGCTGGCCGGAGCCCGGGTGGCTTTCATGGTCGGTATCACCGCCGCTTTCATGAGCGTGGTCCTGGGAGTCGCCGTTGGCATCCTGGCCGGCTATGCCGGCGGCTGGATCGACACTATCCTCATGCGAACCGCCGACATGATCATGGTCATGCCCACCTTGCTGGTGGTCCTGATGGCCGCCGCCCTTTTCGGACAACTCAGCATCTGGACCATAGTGGCCATGATCGCCCTGTTCCGCTGGCCGGGCGTATCCAGGGTCATCCGCGCTCAAACCCTTTCCCTCAAGCAACGGCCCTTCATTGAGGCGGCCCGCATAGCAGGTGCGTCCCATGTCCGGATAATGACCCGCCACCTGCTGCCCAACGTATTACCCCTGGCCCTGCTCTACATGACGTTCAGGGTAACCTCGGCCATAATAATAGAAGCGGCCCTTGCCTTCCTGGGCTTCGGTGACCCTACCACCGTGAGCTGGGGGATGATGCTGCAATGGGTCTGGAAAACCGGTCACATGTTCCAGGCCCCTTACTGGTTGCTGCCACCTGGAATCTGCATTTCGCTTTTGACCCTGTCTTTTTACATGTTGGCCAGGGCTATGGACGAAATCCTGGATCCCAGACTGCGACGCCAGGGAGAATCATGATATGAGACCCCTGCTGGAGGTAAAAGATCTGACCGTCTCCTACGCCACCGATACCGGCAATGTTCTGGCGGTAGACGGCGTCTCGTTTCAACTGGAAGCAGGACAGAGCCTGGGCCTGGTGGGCGAGTCAGGCAGCGGCAAGTCGACCATCGGGACAGCGATCCTCGGCCTTCTTCCGGACAATGCCAGGATCGAAAAAGGGGCTGTCTTGTTTGAAGGCCTCAACCTGCTGGAAACAGACCAGGAAAAGCTGCGTCTTTTGCGCTGGAAAAAAATAGCGATGATATTCCAGGCGGCCATGAACGCCCTCAACCCCATCATGCCGGTGGAAGACCAGATCATTGAAGCAATCCGCATCCATGAACCGGAAATCAGCCTTGACGCGGCCCGGCAAAGGGTAACCGATCTTTTCAAGCAGGTCGGCATTCCCATCCGGCGTCTCAAGGATTATCCCCATCAATACAGCGGCGGGATGCGTCAAAGAGCCGTAATAGCCATGGCTCTTGCCTGCAACCCGCGGATTATAATCGCCGACGAACCGACAACGGCCCTGGATGTCATCGTCCAGAATCAGATCCTCAAAACACTGCTGAAGTTACAAGCAAAATTCGATATCGGTATCCTGCTGATATCCCACGACATATCCGTAACTGCCGAAGTATGCCACAACCTTGGGGTGATGTATGCCGGTCAACTTGTGGAAATCGGAACCAGGAAAGAAATCCTGGGGACACCGGCCCATCCTTACACCCGCGCCTTGCTGGCAGCCCATA
>JALVRI010000464.1 GCA_027031325.1 Desulfobacteraceae bacterium | reverse complement strand
ATAGGAAACAAATTCGGATTTGGCAAGCGTTTTTTACCCGGGTGGAATCTAGATATTGATAATCATTATTACTTGACACCCAAGATCTGGTATGCGAACAGATGAAAAAGGTCATCCCCGGGACGACTGCGGCGGATCGCCGCTGCCCGCCAGGGCAATCTCTAGTCGTTAATCCCGTAACCAACGATCGGCAGGAGAGAAGATACAAGTGGGCCAAAAGCGCAAGATCATTGTTACCGAAGAAGGAGCCGTCGATCTGGAAACCCATACCTGGGACGAGGATCGCTTTGGAGCCGCTCTGGCAGATGCCAACCGGCTGGAAAAAAAACAGGCCATTGAAATAAGCCGTTTCATGCGCCGGGCCATCGAGGACTTGAACATCTACAGGGTGACGGGTCCGGTTGTCGACAAGCTGCTGAAGGCCAAGCTGGAAGAATACGGGGTGCCCGAAGCGGCCGCCGTCCCCCTCAAGAAGCACTTTTTCATACGCAACGGAATCAAGCTTTCGGCCAATGCAGACACTGTTTTGCGCAGGCGTTACCTCAAGAAAGACAGCCAAGGCAACGTGGTCGAGACCCCGGCGGCCATGTTTCGGCGGGTAGCCCGCCACATAGCCGCTTCAGAGCTGAACTACGGGTCTGCAGACCAGGCGGCCGAATACGAAGAGATTTTCTACCGGATGATGACCGGGTTCAGGTTCCTGCCCAATTCCCCCACCCTGATGAACGCGGGCCGAAGCCTGGGACAGCTGGCCGCCTGTTTCGTGCTGCCGGTCGAAGACAGTATGGAGGGCATTTTCGATGCCCTCAAAAACGCGGCGGTGATTCACAAGTCCGGCGGCGGAACCGGGTTTTCATTTTCGCGCCTGCGTCCCAAAAATTCCATGGTCGGGACCACCGGCGGAATAGCTTCCGGTCCGGTCTCCTTCATGAAGATTTTCAACACCGCCACCGAGCAGGTCAAGCAGGGGGGGACCCGCCGGGGAGCCAACATGGCCATTTTGAGGGTGGACCACCCGGATATCATGGAATTCATCCATTGCAAGGCCGACAACCGGTCTCTCAACAACTTCAATATTTCGGTGGCGGTCAGCGACGAGTTCATGGAGGCGGTGGCCGCCGGGACCACTTACGACCTGTTGGATCCCCGCGACGGCGCAAAGACCGGCCGGCTGGATGCCCGCCAGGTTTACCAGGCCCTGGTAGAGCAAGCCTGGCGCAATGGCGATCCGGGGATCATCTTCATCGACCGGATCAACCGGGACAACCCGACACCCAGCCTGGGTCCCATAGAAAGTACCAACCCTTGCGGCGAGCAGCCCCTGCTGCCCATGGAGGCATGTAACCTGGGATCTATCAACCTGGCCTGTTTCGTAAGCGCCGGGGGCGGTACGGTCGAGATAGACTATCATGCCCTGAAAGAGACAGTCTGGAACGCGATCCGTTTTCTGGACGATACAATCGATGCCTCCCGCTATCCCCTGGAGCAGATCTCAGAGATGGTCAAAGCCAACCGCAAGGTGGGCCTAGGGGTCATGGGGTTTGCCGACATGCTCTTTCAGCTCATGATTCCTTACGACAGCGAAGAGGCCCTCGAGGTTGCCGAAACCGTCATGGCCTTTATCCAGGATGAGGCCCATAGTGCCTCGGCCGCCCTGGCAGAGGAAAGAGGACCTTTTCCCAATTGGGATGTCAGTGTGTACAAGGAAAAGGGGCTGCCGCCGATGCGCAATGCCACCACAACCACCATTGCTCCTACCGGCACCCTGAGCATAATCGCAGGGTGTTCCAGTGGTATCGAGCCCCTTTTTGCACTCAGTTTCGTACGCACCGTCATGGACGATGACAGGTTGGTGGAGGTAAACCCCTATTTCGAGCAGGCCTTGCGCAAGAACGGCTTATACAGTGATGAGTTGATGGACGCCGTGGCGCGGCAGGGGTCGATCCGGAAAATGGAACAGATCCCCGAAAAATTACGCCGGGTTTTCGCCACCGCCCATGACGTTGCTCCCCAATGGCATGTCAGGATGCAGGCGGCCTTCCAGAAATACACCGACAACGCGGTTTCCAAGACGGTCAACCTCCCCGCAGATGCCGGCGTTGAAGATGTCCGCCAGATCTACGACCTGGCTTACGAGCTGGGTTGCAAGGGGGTCACCATCTACCGGGACGGAAGCAAGGACAACCAGGTCCTGGCGGTAGCTTCCGACGCTGAAAGCGGCAGCCGGACGGTGCGCCTGGTGAAAGAGCGTCCCGAAACCCTGAAGGGTTTTACTACCAAGATCAAGACCGGCCTGGGGCAATTGTACCTGACGGTTACCGAGCACGAGGGCCGTCCCTTCGAGGTTTTTGCCACCATCGGCAAATCGGGCCGCTCCACCACCGCCAAGACCGAGGCCATCGGACGGCTGGTTTCCCTGGCCCTGCGTTCCGGGGTGGAGGTCTGCGAGATAGTCGACCAGTTGAAAGGCATCGGCGGCGAGCATCCGGTCTTCCAGGAAGGCGGCCTGGTTCTGTCGATCCCGGACGCCATCGCCCGGGTCCTGGAAAAGCACTACCTCAAGCCCGGGGAACGTTCAAAAGACTCCGCTTACAGCCTGGCAGGGGCCAAATGTCCCGAATGCGGTCAGACCATCAGCTTTGAGGAGGGTTGCCAGACCTGCCATTTTTGCGGCTTTACCCGTTGTGGTTAAGCCTTGCCGCTTCTTTGAGCCGGTCAGGGAAGTTTATTTTCCGGCCGGCCGCCGGTAACCCAGATGAAATCGGCCGTGTCTTGCGGCAGATCCCTTGTGTCCGTGGCCGGGTAGATGGTCAGGTAAGCAGCCGCGGTACGCTTGAAGGCCCGTTCCGGCACCCCGAACTTGCGATAGATGTGGCCGTTGCCGATGATCACCAGCATCTTTTTGTTTCCCAGGTTTTCGGCTATGCTCTGGGCCATGATCTCTTCCCATACGCATTGGGCGGCGTAGAAGTCTGCAAAACTGTCCCGGCCTTTCAGCTTGTGGCTTTCAAAGATTTTTTTCAGGTATTGCCGGTGGGCCTGGTTGGTATAGTCGATGGAGACCGGCAACTGGGCTTTTTCGGCCGGGCTGAGGTTCTCAATTCCGCCGACGGCGATTTTGGCGGGAATGTGGAAGGCGATGTTGAGGGCCACCAGTTTCAGGCGGCGGCGTTTGATTTCTTCCAGCAATCCGCGGTACAGTTGGGCGTCAAAACGCCAGTTGGCGTACCAGTGGGTTTTGCGCAGCAGTTGGTTCCATGTCAGCCTGCCCGCGCTCCAGAGGTCCAGCACGGGCTGGTAGGGCCGGGCAAACATTTCCATGCCGACGCTAAGGTCCGGATCTTTGTCAGCCAGGGCCTTGAGCAATTTCAACTGGATGGCGTGATGGGCGGCCAAGGTGTGTTTTTCCCCGGCATAGATCACCTGCGCCCGGGAGAGGGAACCCATCAGTTGCTGGAAGGATATGGCAAGGCCCCGGGACTGGTCGATTATGGTCCCGGACCTGTCTGACGGCAAGCGTGATTTTGAGTTCAAGGGGATGCAGCCTGTCCAGACTGCGGCCAGAAAGGCGGTTGCTGCAAGTAGTGGCGATATTTTCATGGCGGTATTCCTGGCGGTGGTGATTGACACCGGTATCGGCTTTACCTAAAATTCGAGTTGAATGTTGATCCCGGCCCACGGTTTCCC
>JALVRI010000463.1 GCA_027031325.1 Desulfobacteraceae bacterium | reverse complement strand
CGGCTTCCGCCAGGCCGGGCTGCATTTCAAGGGCACGGCGGAACCATTTCGCAGCCTGGCGCTGGTTGCCTTTCGCGAGCATGATCAGGCCCAGGTTATAGCAGGATGCAGGTGCCAGGGACGATTCTGAACTTGCCAGGTGCCGGTAGATGGAAGCGGCCTGGTCTGTAAGCCCTTTGGCGGCCAGTTCCCCAGCCTTTTCGAACCGGTCCTGTTCATGGAAGCCATGAGCGGCCGGGACGGTTGGAATGTGGCCGGTTTTTTCTTGGCGGCGCTTTATGAAACCTTCGAGCGCTTCTGTGACCTGGCGGATAACCGGCTGCCAATCTCCAAGCTTAGCCTGCCTGAAAAGTCGCATCCCGGGATACCAGGGACTGTCAGAACGCTCCCAATACCACCTCCAGTCGCAGTTGCGCGAAAGAAGGACCCATACCGGTTTACCCATGGCTCCGGCAAGGTGGGCCACGGCCGTATCTATGGTTACGACAAGATCCAGGTTGTCGATGATGGCGGCGGTCTGATCCAAATCGGTGAGGTGACGTTCCAGCATCACAAGCCAGTCATGGATGCGGTCGGCGGCAGTCAGTTCTTTCTGCAACCCGAAAAATACAAGGGGTGCCTTGCGGCCCAAGTCGGCCAGGCAAGACAGGTTGTCCAGGCCGACGGAGCGGAACGAATCGATACGGGTTGTGTTTTGCCAGAAGAGGCCGATTTTAAGCGCTTTTCCGTCAACTTTCCTGTCATGCCCGGCGTAAGCCGCGAGGCGCCTTTTCCAAAGGGCGCTTTTGCGGCGGTCGGGCGCAAGGTAGGGTATCGGCGCAGGAATGGTCTCCATGGTGGTTCCCAGCAGCAGGGGAAGACTGGCAAGGGGCGAACACAGATGGCACTTGGTTGCCGGAGGGCGGTTCGATCGCCGGTCAATTACTTCTTCCAGGTAGGGCTGGTTGCGAAAAAGGGCCAGCAGCTCAGCCCGGGTTTCAAGGACCACCTTGGCGCCCCTTGCGTGGAGCAGCTTGAGGTAGCGGGCAAACATCAGGACATCACCCAGGCCCTGCTCATCGTATACCAGGACTGAACGGCCCTTGATATCCCGGCCCGTCCAGAGGGCAAGACCGTGCCTGCGGGGATAACCCCGGCCGGGGGGCAGAAACCCGAGGCGCCACTGGTAGTGGATCCAGCCCTCTTCCATCCGACCCTGGGCCAGAAGTACCATGGCCAGGTTGAAATGGGCTTGCGCAAGGCGGGGATCCAGCTCCAGGGCCTGCCTGTAAAGCGATTCTGCCCGCTTCAGCCTTCCCATGTCCCTGTAAGCGTTTGCCAGGTTGACCAGGATGGCCGTTGAAGCGGGTGCAAGTTCCAGGGCCTTGGTGAGGCATTTTGCCGCGGCCCGGGGCCTGAGAAGACGGCGGAGGGTGTTTCCAAGGTTGACCCAACCTGAAGGTTGGCCGGGATTTGCCTTTACCGCTTGGCAAAACCAGTATTTTGCTTCTTGGAAGTTTTCCTGATCATAGGCTGCCAGGCCGCGGCCGATAAAATCGGACCGGGGATGGGGCATTGAAATTGCCGCCTTCCCGTGTCCCGGCAAAAAGCTTCTGATCATCAACCTTCAACCTCCCGCGTCGCTGTCCAATCTGGGCAAACATGTGCCATCTTTAACCGTCTATTGGACTGCAAGCTTTGTGCCTTGCCGGCTCCGGTACAAATGTCCGGACATTCAATAATCCGGGACAAAAGGGATGGCCCCACAAGCTTGAGCGAGTGTCAATTCTTTGTCGGTTCTGAGTGGATTTCGAACTTTCATTTCGCCTTCAAGGCCGGTCTGGTCGTTGATTTGCGGAAAATTCCCGGCGGCAGACTTTCTGGCCCGGCCTTTGCTAAATAGTTTCCAACAAGGGCCTGACCGGGAATGGCTGGCAGCGGCCTTTTCCCGGCCCGCCAACCATTGAGCGAGGATATTGAGCATGAAGCGCAGTTTCGTCATTCCGGTGATCGACTTTTCCCCCCACAGCCCATACAACATCGAGACCCTGCTGTCCGACCTGGAAGCAGTCGAAGGCGAAGTGGTCTGCATCTTCAATTCAGGGGATGTCTTTGGGCGGCTTGCCGATCATCCCAGGATAGACAAATTCTGCTACAACAAGCTCAACGCAGGAGTGAGCCGTTCATGGAACATTGGCATCAATCTCTGTGAAGGCGAAGCGGTTCACATCTTAAACTCCGATCTTCACTTGGGGCCGGCAGCGGTCCGGCAACTGGAAGAGTATCTTTTCAGTTTGCCCAAGGCCGTTATAGTGGGGCCCCACGGGTCCCATCTCGATTTTCCCAACCTGAAGGTACGGCGCTATTTTTCAAAGGGCACTTTCAGCCGACCGGTGCGCACCCATGATGTTTCGGGATTCTTTTTCTGCCTTCACCGCAAGCGTTTCCTGGAACACAAGCTTTGTTTCGATGTCCGCTACAGCCCTTGTTTCATGGAAGAGTGGGACATGGGCCTCCAGGTCCTGGCCGCCGGGCTTGCCTGTTACGCAGTACCGGTGACCGACTTCGAGCACCACTGGGGCATTTCGGGCAGCCACGAAAACGCGGCGGTCAATTATTTCGGGCGAACCGTTTACCGTGACCAGGTCCTGGCCGCCAACCGGAAAAAATTTCTTGGCAAGTGGTTTTCGCAATCATTTGAAAAGACAGAAAAAGTATTGGCAGGATCTGGGAAGGAGCACCCTTTATGCGTATCTGCTTCCTGATTCATAGTTACCCCAATTACGTGCCCGACTTGTTGTTGCACGGGCTGCGCAAGCTGCTTGGGCCGGAGGTGGTCGAATATCCACGCAAGGATTGCCTTTACCAGGGAGTTATCGGGCTGGGAGTATGTCCGGCCGACCAACTCTGCCCGGGCTGGTTTCCGGACGACGGGAACAGTGTCGACAGGACCGATGTGGAGACCAAGTTGCGGACAGGTTATTTCGACCTGTTGGTGGCTGATCAGAGGCTTTGCCCCTGGGAGAACAAGTTCCTGGCCGAATGCGGCATCCCCCTGGTGATCGTGGATGGTGAAGACCGGCCGGCAAGGATTCCCACGGGTAACTGGATAGTTTGCCGCCGCGAAACCGATGGAAGCGATTATTCCATTCCTTTACCCATGGCCCTGCCGGAAGAGGTTTTCGAGATCATAACCGGGTTCGATGGACAGCCGAAAAAATACAGCCTCGGCTTTCTCGGAAGTACCCACGACGGCCGGAGGAAAAAGCTGGCTGAAACGATAGCCCGCTGGTATCCCGACAGTCTTCTTGCCGCCACCGAGGTTCCTGATCCTAAAAAGCCTCTTCCCAAGGGCAGGCTTGGGCGAATGGATTACTACCGCGCCCTGCAGCAATGCAGGATGGTCTTGAGCCTTGCAGGTGCCGGTTACGACACGTTCAGGTTCTGGGAAAACACGGCCTGCAACGCGGTCCACTTGGTAAAGCAAATGCCGCTTTTCATTCCCCGACCCTTTGTTCATGGGCGCCACCTGCTAAGTTTCGGCAAAACCGAAGAACTGCGCCGGCACGTGGACCGGATGCTGGAAGACGATCAAGGGGGCCGGCAGATGATCGCCGAGCAGCGTCACCATCTTTACCGCCACCACCTGACACAAGCCAGGGCCGCCTATTTCCTTGACCGGGTCCAGCAGGCCCTGGGCAGGCAGAGGCCCATTG
>JALVRI010000462.1 GCA_027031325.1 Desulfobacteraceae bacterium | reverse complement strand
TGGGGCGGGAGGATTCGAACCTCCGAATGCAGGAACCAAAATCCTGTGTCTTAGCCACTTGACGACGCCCCAGCAAGTATGACCCTCGCGGAATGACCAGACATCACATCCAGGCAGGTTATTTCAGACCCCACCCGGATGATCCACAAGCAACTTGCCGACGAATATACGCCACCCTGTTTCGCGCTTAATCTTCCCGGCGGCTTGGCGGGCGTCAGCCGCCCCACTGAACAGGCCGAACACGGCCGATCCGCTGCCGCTCATCCGAACATTCTTTGCGCCTTGGCGCATCAAGGCTTTTCGAGCCTCGGCCACCTCAGGGTAACGGACCAAAGTCACCTTCTCGAGATCGTTGCCCAACCGGCAAAAATCATCGATTTCAAAGTCATCAAAATGATGATATTTAAGGCGTTCTGGATTTTTTGTCAATCCCAAATTCAGATTTTTGAAGACCTCGGCGGTGGAGACGGCCACTTGCGGATACACAATTACCAGGGGCTTGGATCGCAACCCGCGTATGGGAGTCAGCTTCTGGCCCACCCCGCTTGCAAGGCACGGCCCGTCTTCCAGGAAAAAAGGAACATCGGCCCCCAGTGACAGGGCCATGGAACTCAATTCGGCCTTGGTAAAGGGCCGGCCGCATAGCTCGTTGAGCATTCTCAATACCGCCGCAGCATCGCTGCTACCCCCGCCGAGACCGGCACCAACAGGAATATTCTTGACCAGCTTTATGTTTATCCCCTCCAGGCTGCGACCTTTACGCCCGGCCAGGTCACCGGTGAACAGATCAGCCGCTTTCCAGGCCAAATTCTTACTGCCGCCGGGTACCAGGGGATCACTGCATTCGACTCTCAGGTCGGAACCACAAAATTCGAACTCCAGATAATCGTACAAGTCAACAGGACACATCAGGGTCTCCAGCAGGTGGTAACCATCCGGACGTTTCCCGGTCACCTTCAAAAAGAGGTTGACCTTGGCCGGCGCCCTGAATATCGACCTGCTGTTGTCCCAACCCACATCAAACCGTCTCTTTGACGTAGAGCATGCGCAATTCATAAATTATGTTCTTGAGCATGTTCTCCTCGTCAGGGGTGAGGTTGCCGCGCGTCTTTTCCTCCAGCATTACCAGGGTGTCGATTGTCTGCTGGGCCAGGGGCAGGTTTTTGCCCTTTTGCCCGGTGGCAGGATCCTCCATCAGGCCCAACTGAACCAGGGCCGAAGAATTCAGGGACAGGATGAATGTTGAAAAATCGATTTTCGGCAACCGGCATTCCATTTCGGACCTCCTTTTTCCGGGCACAGGCCGGGCGTGCACCTTGCTCTTGCACGCCTCTAGCAGGCTGTTGAACCCGGATTTTGCCTTGTCTGACCTGCGCTCATGACGTTTTTCAACAGCCTGCCGGAGCTTTTCCCTTACAGTCAATTTCCCGCCATCTTCCTTCGTCAGGAACTCAAAATTCCAGGGGAATCACCGATTTCACGGTCCGCAGTCCCCGTAATTCCTCTATAACCTCTTCCGGAATGGGTGTGTCGGTGGTCAGGAAGATAATGTTGCGATCGCCTTCTTCCTCCTGGCCGACCTGCATCCGGCCTATGTTGAGGTTGTGCTTGCCGAGGGTGGTTCCGATTTCACCAATGGAGCCGGGAACATCGTGATTGTGAATCAGGGCCATGTGGCCGGATGGAATCATCTCCAGTCTGAACTTGTTGATCTTGACTATCCGCGGGTCCTGTTTGCCAAAGAGGGTACCGGACACAACATTTTCCATCTCGGTGGTAATCACCCTGGCGGTGATCAAGTTGAGATAATCTTCGGTCCCGGCACTGGAAGATTCTGAAATCTTGATTCCCCTTTCCTTGGCCAGAACCTGGGCGTTGACGAAATTGACGACATCCCTGACCATGGGCGTAAGCAGACCCTTGATCAGGGCAGTGGTAACCGGCGTCAGGTCCAGCCCCTGGAAATCTCCGTTGTATTCCACAACCACTTCCCTGGGCGCTCCCTGGATCATCTGGGCCTGCAGGCAACCCATCTGCTCGGCCAGGGTCAGGTAGGGGCCGACCTTCTTAAGCAGGTCTCCGGTCACCGAAGGCACGTTGACGGCATTGACCACGGTACCGTTCTTGAGGTAATCGATGATCTGCTCGGCAACCATCAGGGCCACGTTCGTCTGGGCTTCCAGGGTTGAAGCCCCCAGGTGGGGGGTGCATATTACGCGATCAAGCTCGAGCAGGGGAATCTTCCCCGGAGGTTCGGTGGCAAAAACGTCCAGGGCGGCCCCGGCCACTTTGCCCGATACGATGGCCTCGTACAGGTCGTCTTCGTCCACTATTCCGCCCCGGGCGCAGTTGATCAACATAACCCCGTCTTTCATCTTGGCGAAAGCTTGCCTGTCGATCAGGCCAAGGGTGCTTTTCATCTTGGGCACATGGATCGTGATGTAATCCGAGCGGCTCAGCAGTTGCTCGAAGGAAACGCTTTCAAAGCCGGCCTTTTCCACGTTTTCCGGGGTTACGAAAGGATCATGGACGATCACCTTCATCTTCAATCCCCGCCCACGATCGGCCACGATGGAACCAATCTTGCCAAAGCCGATTACCCCCAGAGTCTTGTTGTAAACCTCCCGGCCCTGCAATTTCTTCTTGTCCCACCTGCCGGCCTTGAGCGACATGGTGCCGGCCGGAATGTTACGGGTCAGGGACAACATCATGGCAATGGCGTGTTCGGCGGTGGTGACCACGTTGCCGGTAGGGGTGTTCATGACCACTATCCCCCGCTTGGTGGCCGCAGGGATATCCACGTTGTCCAGGCCGATACCGGCCCTTCCGATAACCTTGAGATTCTCGGCCGCTTCGATCAAATCCGCGGTGACCTTGGTGGCGCTGCGGATTACCAGAGCATCATAGGACCCGATCTTCGCTTTGAGCTTTTCGGGAGGCAGACCGGTATCCACGTCGACCTCGATCCCGCCGGCCTGTTTGAACATGTCAATGCCAACCTGTCCAATGTTATCGCTGATCAATACTTTCATACCTTTCACCTCTTCGACGCAATTGTAAACAAGCCGGAAATCCTCCGTCCATAAAGGGACGGATGGATCCGCCGTCTGAAAAAATGGCGTTTTCCACTTGACTGAAGTTTTCGCAATTCCGGTCAGCAGACAGGCGGCCAAACTCGATCCAGTGGCTTGCCTGGAGCAGGATCGGCCCATTGCGGATCGCGCAATATTAAAAAAATTCAGGCGGGGATTCAACCCTAAAGTAACTTCCCGGCCGCGCTTGCTGCCAAAGCCCCTTCAGCAAGGCTGCCTTCTGCTATTGACTCAAAGATTCCGCTCTGTTATCTGCAGCCCTTTGCTTCGGCGGCAGATTTAGCAGGCTCTTGAAAAACGTCATGACGCAGGCCAGACAAGGCAAAATCCGACCAAAAAGCGCAGTTTATTGGTAATAAATGAGCATTTTAAACAGGATTTTAACGCCGTATGGCCAAGCGGAATAGTTTTGCAACAGCCTGTTAGGAATCCCAACAACATGTGGACCAGGAGTAGCTAGGAATGCTGATAACCGAGATACTGGCACGCAACGCCCGGATGTATCCCCGCCAAACCGCCTTGGTGGAAAGGGACCCGGCCGCAGGTAAAAGAACGGAAATCACCTGGGAACAATTTCACCAACGGGCCAACCGCCTCTCCCAGGCCCTGTTGGCAAGAGGAATCGAAAAGGATGACCGGGTGGTGCAATTGATGACCAATTGCCTGGACTGGCTGCCGATCTACTTCGGTATCCTGGCAACCGGAGCCTGGGCCGTTCCCCTGAATTTCAGATTCACGGCCGAGACCATCGAACGCTGCGTGGCCACCTCAAAGGCCAAGGCCCTGATTTTCGGTCCTGAATTTGTCCGGCAGATAGCAGCCGTCAAGGACCGCCTAGATCGTTACGTAGGTCACTACATTTTCGCCGGGCCTGAAAACCTCTGCCCGGAGTATGCCGAAACCTACCATCGCCTGATCCGGGCTTACCATCCCGAGGCGCCCCAGGTGCCTCTTGACTTGAACGACGAAGCGGCCCTCTATTTCACCTCCGGCACCACCGGCACACCCAAGGCGGTCCTGTTGACCCATCGCAACCTGGAATCGGCCTGTTACGTGGAAAACAATCACCATCGCATAACCCATGCAGACAATTTTCTTTGCATCCCTCCCCTCTACCATACCGGTGCCAAGATGCACTGGTTTGGAAACCTGCTGGTTGGGGCCCGGGCGGTCATCCTCAAGGGGATCGAGCCCGGCTGGATCATGGAAGCCATCTCTGAGGAAAAAGTCACCATTGTCTGGCTCCTGGTCCCCTGGGCCCTGGATATCCTGCTGGCGATCGAAAGGGGTGAACTGCAGCTTGAAAACTACCAACTGGATCGTTGGAGGCTGATGCACATCGGCGCCCAGCCCGTGCCACCCAGCCTGGTTCGCCAGTGGCTGAAAGTCTTTCCAACCCACGGCTACGACACCAACTACGGCCTTACCGAGGCCACAGGCCCCGGTTGCATCCACCTGGGGATGGAAAACCTTCACAAGGTAGGGTCCATTGGACGACCGGGATTCGACTGGGAGTATAAAATCGTAGACCAAAACCTTGCGCCCGTGACCAAGGGACAGGCGGGCGAACTTGCCGTCAGAGGGCCAGGGGTAATGAAAGAATATTACGGCAACCCGGAGGAAACGGCGCGCACCCTGGTGGATGGATGGCTGATGACCGGCGATATCGCCAGGGAAGATGGCGATGGTTTCATCTGGCTGGTTGACCGCAAGAAAGACATCATCATTACCGGAGGTGAAAACATCTTCCCGGTGGAAATCGAGGATTTTCTCCAGGCCCATCCCGCCATCCAGGATGTAGCCGTAATCGGTCTGCCGAGCCTGCGCCTTGGAGAAATTCCGGCAGCCATCGTTCAGCCCAAACCGGGCCGGGATCTGAGAAAGGATGACATCATGGCCTTCTGCAAGCAACTTCCGCGTTACAAGCGGCCGCGCAAGGTCTTCTTCGACCAGGTTCCGCGCAACCCGACAGGAAAGATTGAAAAGCCCTTGCTGCGCAAAAAATACTCCGGCCGGCCGGAAAGTTTCAAATCCTGACGGTCCCTGCCGGCAAAAAGCCCCCGGCGGATATACCGCGGGGGCTTTCAGGCAAAGCGGCGCCCGGTCTTTTAGTGGTTTAACGCTTGTCGTCTTTTACTTCTTCAAAGTCGGCATCTACCACATCGTCATCGGCGGCGGCGCCTGACTGGGCCTGATCGGCACCGGCTTGCTGCTGCCCTGCGGCAGCTTCGGGTCCTGCCTGGCCACTGGCTGAGGCCTGCTGATACATGGCCTCGGCCAACTTGTGGGAGGTCTGGGTCAGCTCGTCGCTCAGCCGGCGGATCTGCTCCGCGTCACTTCCTTCCATGGCAGTCTTGAGGGCCTTGATGGCGGCTTCGACCTTGCTGCGGGTATCGGCATCCACCTTGTCACCCAGATCATTGAGGGACTTTTCAGTAGAATAGATCAAGGCGTCGGCATGGTTGCGGGCTTCAACCAGTTCCTTTTTCTTCCGGTCTTCCTCGGCGTGCATTTCGGCTTCCTTGATGGCCCTGTCGATCTCTTCCTTGCTCAGGCCGCTGGAAGCTGTAATACGGATTGACTGTTCCTTGCCGGTGGCCTTGTCCTTGGCCGATACGTTGACGATACCGTTGGCGTCAATATCGAAGGTGACCTCGATCTGGGGCACGCCCCGCGGGGCCGGCGGGATACCAACCAGCTCGAAACGCCCCAGGGTCTTGTTGTCGGCGGCCATTTCCCGTTCACCCTGCAGGACGTGGATCGATACCGCCGGCTGGTTGTCGGCAGCCGTCGAAAATATCTGACTCTTGCGGGTAGGAATGGTGGTGTTCTTCTCGATCAGCTTGGTCATCACTCCACCCAGAGTTTCGATACCCAGGGAAAGGGGGGTCACATCCAGCAGCAAAACGTCCTTGACATCGCCCTTGAGAACGCCGGCCTGAATGGCGGCACCTATGGCCACCACCTCGTCGGGGTTGACGCTCTTGTTGGGCTCTTTGCCGAAAATCTTCTTTACCCGCTCCTGGACCGCCGGCATGCGGGTCATGCCGCCCACCAGGATAACCTCGTTAATATCCGATGCCGAAAGCCCGGCGTCTTTGAGGGCCATGTGGCAGGGGCCTTCCAGTTTGTCCAGCAGTTCGGATACCAGGGACTCCAGCTTGGCCCTGGTTATCTTGATGTTGAGGTGCTTGGGACCGCTGGCGTCAGCCGTGATGAAAGGCAGGTTGATCTCGGTCTCCTTGGAGGTCGAGAGCTCCATCTTGGCCTTTTCCGCGGCTTCTTTCAGGCGCTGCAGAGCCATCTTGTCGCTGCGCAGGTCGATACCCTGGTCCTTGCGGAATTCGTCGGCCAGGTAGTCGATCAGGCGCAAATCGAAATCTTCGCCACCCAGGTGGGTATCACCATTGGTGGCCTTGACCTCGAAGACGCCTTCACCTATTTCCAAAATCGATATATCGAAAGTACCGCCACCCAGGTCGAAAACGGCTATCTTCTCCTCGGCCCGCTTGTCGAGGCCGTAGGCCAGGGAGGCTGCGGTAGGTTCATTGATGATCCTCAAAACGTTCAGCCCGGCAATCCTGCCCGCATCTTTGGTGGCCTGCCGCTGGCTGTCGTCGAAATAGGCCGGTACCGTAATCACCGCATCGGTGACCTTTTCACCGAGATACTCCTCGGCCGTCTGCTTGATATTGGAAAGGATATAGGAAGAGATCTCGGCCGGGCTTAGCAACTTGCCGCGCAGATTGATGCGCACGTCCCCGTTTTCAGCCCGCTCGATCTTGTACGGCAAAATCTTGATATCCTGCTGGACTTCCGGAGAATCGAATTTGCGCCCGATGAGACGCTTGACACCGAAAATCGTGTTTTCCGGGTTGGTGATGGCCTGGCGCTTGGCTATCTGTCCAACCAGCCTTTCGCCGCTTTCGGTCACGGCTACAATAGAGGGGGTTGTCCTCCCGCCCTCGGGGTTGGTGATAACTTTCGGCTCCCCACCTTCCATGACGGCAACACAGGAATTGGTGGTTCCCAGGTCGATTCCGATTATCTTGCTCATTTGTTTTCCTCCTTAGACAAACGCTGACGCATCTGATTTAATTGATCTTCTTTGAATCTTTCCCTCCGGCGGATGCCCCTTGTTGCGAACCGGTCTTGGAAACTACCACCAGAGCCGGCCTCAAGAGACGATCGTGAATCAGGTAACCCTTCTGCAACTCCTTGATCACCGTGTTGGGAGGGTGGGTGTCTGATTCCTCCTGCATCATGGCCTGATGATAGTTGGGATCGAAGGGCTGGCCCAAGGCTTCAACCGGCTGTACCTTGAATCGCTCGAGGATCTTTTGGACGCCACTGAGGGTCATGTCGATGCCCTCGAGCAAAGCTTTGTCGGCCGTATTGTCCCGGGCGGCTTCAATGGCCCGCTCCAGGTTGTCCACCACGCTCAGCAATTCTTTCAGTAAACTTTCGTTGGCAAACTTACGGATGTCTTCTATCTGCCTGTTGGTCCGCTTCTTGAAATTATCGAACTCGGCCGATACCCTCAACAAGCGGTCGTAGTTTTCCTGCGCTTGCCGGCGTGTTTTTTCCAGATCCTGTTTGAGATCCTCCACAGAGCAAGGCGCCTTCTTGCCGGGGCCATCATCGTGCCCAGCCCCGGAAGCATTTTGCTCTTTTTCTTGCCGGTCATTGGCTTCATCGAGGCCTTTTTCCAATTCAGTCTCCTGTCCGGCCGGACCGGTCGAAACTCTCTTTTTCGAACTCATCTACACTCGACTCCTTGATGCTGACTCGATTTTCATCCCAGGGGCTAAAATTAGGAACGATTATCAATAAAATGCCTGAATCGTTAAAAAAGCCGCCGTAGGCGAAGTCGTAAAAAAAATAAGACGCCCAGGATTGTTGTCAAGCCGTAAAGATCGTAATCGGTGGTTGAAGAACAAAATTCGGCAGGCCTGGAAATGAAAAGTGGCTGTGCACCCCCTCTCGAACGCAGCAGGCGGAAGGGATCACCCTTTGGCCGGGGGCGACCACGACACAGACCGCATCACTTATCGCTGCTTCCTTCCGGACCTGACGAGGTTCGTGACCGTCTGTTGCGCGGCGGCCGGCCTGAGTGAGCCCTAGGCCCACCAACAGCCCTCAAGGGGGAATTCGGCCCCGCATAAGCGGATTTCGGGTACAGGGCACCGCTAACTCCCCGCCTAGCACAACCGGACAGTAAATACCCCGTCCCTTCCATTTTTGCAAGGCTAAAGCGCCGGCGCCAAGGCAAAAGCAAGTACCTGAGAGCGTTGACTTTGCACCCGGCCTGTTATAGCCTGGCTCGAGGAAAGTTCGGGGCAAAACCGGTGGCTGGATCAGCTTTCAGATTATCTTGATCTTCTGTAACCGGCCCCCGTCTAATCCACGGGATGCGATTCCTAAAGTGGCAAAAAAGTCTATTCCAACCATCGATCGAATCCGGCTTCAGGTTGAACGCACGATAGCCTCCCACGCCATGCTGCAACCCGGCCAAAAGGTGCTGGTGGCGGTTTCGGGGGGACCGGATTCGGTGGTTTTGCTTGACATCCTGCACAAGTTGGCCCGGCGCCTGGACTTCAAGCTTGGGGTCGCCCACCTGAACCACTGCCTGCGCGGCAGCCGGTCCGATGATGATGAAAAATTTGTTTGCCGCCTGGCGGCCCGGGCAGGCCTGAAATTCTACTGCCGGCAAGCAGATGTGGCTGCTTTGCAAGCAAAAAGCGGTCTTAGCCTGGAAGAAGCCGGTCGCCGCGCCCGTTATGCTTTCCTGGAAAAGATCGCAGCTTCAGACGGTTTCGACAAAATTGCCCTCGGACACCAGGCCGACGACAACGCCGAGCAATTGCTGCTGCACCTGCTGCGGGGAAGCGGGCCGGACGGCCTGGCAGGTATTCCTCCGGTCAGGGGGCGTTTGATACGGCCCCTGATGGACATTACGCGTGGCCAGATCCTGGCATGGGCCGAATTTTACGGCCTCGAATTCCGCATCGATGCCAGTAACGCCGACCCCAGGTTCACCCGTAACCGCATCCGCCGGCGGTTGCTGCCGATCCTGGAAAAAGAATTCAATCCCAATATCAGGTCCGTGCTTCACCGCACCGCCTGTTTGCTGCGCCAGGAACAGCAGTGGCTCCGGGAGCTGGCCGCCGGCTGGGCCAAGCAGGTAGTCATTGCCCGCCGTCGGGGAGAAATCGATCTGGAGGCCGAAACCCTGGCTTCCATGCCAAAGGCCCAGGGGCGCCGGGTCCTGCGATACCTGATCGGCGACCTGCTGGGGTACCTGCGCGGTTTTACGGCTGTCCATCTGGACGCCCTGCTGGAGCTGAGCTTGCCCGGCAAAGACGGTCGCGAGCTTCACCTGCCACTGGGGACAAAAGCCAGGCGGACAGGGCCTGTACTCCAGATCAGCCTTCGGGGTTGGTCCCATCCTGATCGGGACGAAAAAACCTGGAGCCTGGAGGTAGATCCGCAGGCTGACTCGTACAAAAAAATCGAGTTGCCCGGTGGGGGCCGGATCGAACTGGAGGTACTCAAAAGCGGTCCCGGCAATTTCCGGCCGGCGGTCGGACGGGAGGAAGCCTATTTTGATATGGACAAGCTGGACATGCCGCTTACCATACGCAACTTCCGAAAGGGTGACCGCATCATGCCTTTCGGCCTGAACGGTTCCCAAAAACTCAAAAAACTGTTTATTGACCGCAAAATTCCACGCCGGATGCGCTCCGAACTTCCCCTGGTGATATCAGGAGGTCAAATTGCCTGGGTCGCCGGCATCCGCCGGGCAAACCTGGCTCCGGTAACAAGGAACACCAGCAGGATCCTGCATCTGCGGTACCGTGGGCCGGCCGCCTGCAAATAGGCTTGCACCCCGGCGGCTGACGTTTTATGGTAGGCATTGCAGGATCGCTGCAGATTGCAGGCGAGGAATCATTTCCAGGAGGTAAAAATCGTTGAACCCGTACTATAAAAACCTGGCCTTGTGGCTTGTCATCATCATGATGATGATAATGCTCTATAACCTTTTCAACCAGCCCCAGATGGGGCAAAACAACCTCAGTTACACCGATTTCCTGGCCATGGTCGATGAGGGCCGAATCGAGGACGTGGTCATCCAGGGCCAGGAACTTTCAGCTACCGATACAAGCCGCAATCATTACAAGATTTACGCCCCCCAGGATGCGGACCTGATCCGGATCCTGCGTGAAAAGCAGGTCCGGATCAACGCCAAGCCGCCGGCCGAATCTCCATGGTACATGAACGTACTGGTTTCCTGGTTTCCCATGCTGATTTTGATCGGAGTCTGGATCTTTTTCATGCGCCAGATGCAGGCCGGCGGAGGCAAGGCCCTGTCTTTCGGCAAGAGCCGGGCCAGGCTGATGTCGGACCAGCAGGAAAAGGTCACCTTCGACGACGTGGCCGGCATAGACGAAGCCAAGGAAGAATTGAGCGAAATCGTCGAATTTTTACGCAATCCCAAGAAGTTCACCCGGCTGGGAGGCCGGATTCCAAAAGGCGTCCTGTTGATGGGACCTCCGGGAACCGGCAAGACCTTGCTTGCCAGGGCCATTGCGGGTGAGGCCGGGGTGCCTTTTTTCAGTATCAGCGGATCCGACTTTGTCGAAATGTTCGTCGGTGTCGGTGCCTCCCGGGTCAGGGACCTTTTTGTCCAGGGTAAAAAGAACGCCCCCTGCATCATCTTCATCGATGAAATCGACGCCGTCGGCCGTCACCGGGGAGCCGGCTTGGGCGGCGGGCACGACGAACGCGAACAGACCCTCAACCAGCTTCTTGTCGAAATGGACGGCTTCGAGTCCAACGAGGGAGTCATCCTGATCTCGGCCACCAACCGTCCTGACGT
>JALVRI010000461.1 GCA_027031325.1 Desulfobacteraceae bacterium | reverse complement strand
ATATGTCGTTGATGGTGTCGGCGCCGCCTGTAATGACCATATCGCTTCGGCCCGCATTGAGCTCCAGGAGGGCAAGGTGAATTGCGCCCATCGAGCTTGCACAGGCGGCATCCACGACGCAGTTGGTCCCCCCAAGGTCGAGCCGGTTGCAAATCCGTCCGGCGACAACGTTTCCAAGCAGGCCGGGGAAGGAATTTTCCTGCCAGCGGACGTAAGCCTCGGAGATCTTCTCGACCACCTGGTTTGCCTTCGGCCCTGTAATTCCGCATTCGGCCAGGGCCTTTTTCCAGACTGGATGTCCGAGCCTGGATGAAAGAGGTATAACCAGTTCCTGGGTACCGGTGACACCAAGAATGACGCTTGTTCGGCGGCGTTGAAAATCCTTGCCGTCAATTCCGTATCCGGCGTCTTCGAGGGCGCCGTTGGCCACCAGCAGGCTCAGAAGTTGAGATGTATCGGTGGCTTCTATAACATTGGGAGGGATACCGAATGCGGTTGGGTCGAAAGTTACCCGGGGAAGGAAGCCACCCCGGTTGCAATAGATATGGTCTTCTTTTTTGGGATCGGGATCGAGGTAGTGGTTCAAATGGGCATGGGATGGGGGCGGATCGCTGATGGCGTCTATCCCCTGAAGCAAAAGCTGGAGGTAGGCCTTGAGACCGGCCGAACCAGGGAAGAGACAACCGATACCGATGATAGCCACATCATTGGAACCCTTGCCTGAAGGGGTGATTTTTTTGGCGTCAAAATTTTGGTGCATAAGCATATATGAATTAGAACCAACTGTTTTTCTGAATGATTACTTTTAGCCCGGAACTTACCCGGGCTTTTTTTGCAAACTGCCTGCCACCTGGATCAAAATATGCAACCCAACAATGCAGAATAATATCAAGTAACCAATCAGGAGAGGAATTTCAAGGATTTGCTGGAAAAATAAAGTTGACATATTGATATAACAAGTTAACATCTAACCGCTGGCGTGTCCGGCAAAGCGCCTTTCAAAATTGAGCCCAAACCATCGATGCTTATTGGATTGCGACCATGATCTACGCCAACGGACGTGAACTGGCAGAGGCTTTTGGAGTCAAAATCAGCCGCTGGAAAAGGTGGGGACGTGAGTTTTTGCCACCCGATCCGTTGGGGGGTTATCAATCCGGTTACTGCCGCCAGTACAATTTCAGGGATATTTTCATTGTGGCCCTGGCAGGGCATCTGGTATCGGATTTTAAAGTATCCATCCCGGATGCACGCAAAATCATTGCCGAGACCAAGTCCTGGTTGAAAGGGGCGGGTTTCATGGAATTGGGGCCCAACCCCGGCATCAGCCAACCCGGCGCCCCCCAATACCGCCTTCAAATCATATCCGCTTTTGAAGGAATCGGCCAACCGGTGGCTGCCCAAAGATTTGCTTACCGGGTACTTGTCCACGACGAAGCCGATCCCGGCCCCAAAGCCCCCCGGGTTGTTTGGAGTACGGCTCTCACACCCGCGGCCCTCAAAACCACCCGGACCGTCCATCTCACCGCGCTCTACCGCCTGTGCTGCCAAGCCCAGGATAGATTGCGCCAAAAACAGCTCCGCTCACAGGGCTGAGCCGCATCGCCAGGTAAAAGGCGGGGTTCCAAACGCTACAAAACAGCAAGCCGCATATTTTCAGGCCTGGATGGCTGCTTTTATCCGCTCAAGTGGCATGGGTTCCGTTTTGAACAATTCCGTGGTCAGGGCAATTCCCTGGTTTGCCAGGCTTACCGCCCGGTTCAAAACGGATGCCCCGTAGAGCAGGTTGAGAGCAACCTCCACACAACGTCTGTTTTGGGGCACTTCCATGAAACTTCCGGCGGTCCACTGGTTGAAAGCCCCCATTGCCGGACCGCACCAGATCTGGTAATCGATTACCCGGTCGGCGATCCCCTGACGGGCCCAGATGGAGGCCCGGCCGAGATAGGAACGAAATACAAGGGCCATTTTGTGCTTCGGGTCCCTGTCGGCCAGCTCGACCTGGACCGGGTCACGTTCCCTGAAAAATGCGGCCGTTTTTTGCCAGGCCTCCTCGAAACTGCACTTCAACAATTGGCGCTCCACAAAGAGGCGCTCTTTTTGGGGCAGGCTTTGCCAGTTGTCATAACGGCTGTACAAGTCGTAAAGACGCCCGGCCCGCATGGCAAACATGGTCCCCCGTTTCAATACCTGGACCTTTACGCCCAGCTCGAACATGTCTCCTGCCGGCGCCATGGTAACATCGGCCTGGCGGGCCTGGGCCAGCATCTGCTTGACGGTATCCGATGTTCCGGCTTCCACGCATGCCTGGTTGATCGAACCGGTCAGCACGTAGGCTGCCCCCATGGCAAAAGCGGCGGCAACGGCTTGCGGGCTGGCGATTCCACCAGCCAGGCCGATTTCAGGAGGGCTTGAAAATTTGAATTGCCGGCACAGCTTGTCACGCAGGGCGATGAAGGTAGGCAACAAGGCCAGGGCCGGACGGTTGTCGGTATGGCCTCCCGAATCGGCTTCGGCGGTCAGGTCGTCGGCCATGGGTACTTTTGCGGCCAACTCGGCCTGCTCTGCTGAAACAAGGCCTTGTTCCAGCAGGGCCGCAACCATGTCACTGGGAGGCGGGGAAAGAAACTTTTGCGCCAGTTCTTCCCTTGAAACCTTGGCTACAATCCGGTTGGTACAAACCGGCCGGCCGTCCTTTCCAGGCACAAGCCCCGCGACCCGGTAGTAAACCAGGGGCAGGGTGAGGTTCATGAAGGCCGACGCGCTGACAAGCGATATTTTTCGCCGGAGATAGGTTTCGACCACGGCTTTTTCGAGCTCTGGATCGCTTGGGCTGTGGATCAGGTTGAAGCCGAAAGGAAGACCGCCTTCCTTTTTGAGCACGACTGCAGCGTCTTCGATTTCAGCCAGGGGCAGGCCTCCTGCCCCAAAAAAAGCGAGCATACCCTCCCGGGCGGCCGCTTTTACCATTTCAACCGAGCTTATCCCGTGGGCCATGGCGCCCATGACGTAGGCAAAACGGAGGCCATGGCGCCTCTTGAAGGCCGCTGAACCCAGGTTTTGAGGGACCAGGCCGGGGACCCAGGCCGCAAGGGGAAGGACGGGTTGGTCACCGCCGGACGCCCCCAGGCGCCCTCGTGTCGTCACGGCCGTTTGTCCTTCCCGGCGCACCACGTAAACCGGGTGCCTGACCTTAGCCAGGGCGCTCTTGAAGGCCTGGCGGCCTGTTTCCAGCCAGCTCTCTTTGCCTGTCCAGGTTATCTTGTCTGCTTGGCCAGCATCCATACCTTGCGGTCCTTCCTCCTCGGCGGTATCAAGCTCCCCCCGGCCCCAAGTGCGCAACCCGGGGCCAGCCTCCAGACCACCGGTCCGGATATCCTTACAATGGTTGATACCCGGATTATGCACTTCAAATACCTGAAAAGAAGCTATTCCATTGAATTATTACGTAGTTAGCATGTACTTTTTCCGACCCTGCATTCACCCAGCCGGCCGGGATTGCTTTTAGCAAAGATTACAGATTTTGTAGAGGGGAAATCCGGTTCTTTTCGACACCCACGCCTATCCCATTTGGTTTTTCAAACCCAGCAGGAAAAGTGCCACGTTGACCAGGTAATGGATGGCGGTTCCCAGGACGAAAAGCAGGAGCAGTTCGGCAGGTGCCGGCCGGTAAAACCAGTGCATTGTCAGCAGACAACCGATGACCGAGT
>JALVRI010000460.1 GCA_027031325.1 Desulfobacteraceae bacterium | reverse complement strand
GGTCGGTATTGGCTAGCTTGGCAACAAGGGCATGGCCGCTTTCATGGAGACCGTAAGCCGAGATCGTCCCGGCGGCGAATTTGAGGATTTTAAGGGCCGCAGACGGCCGGCTTCCGGCAGGAGCTGTTACGGGACGGACCAATACCCCAAATACCGCCATCCCCATGATCAGGAGCATTACCAAGATCGGATGGGATTGACGTCGATGTTGTTGCTCTGCCTGGTTTGGATGGCCCACGGCCCGGCCTCCTTTTCTCCTGCGGTTTAAACCTTCAAGAGCAACGGGTATGCCAGGCGGGAGGGGATCTGATACCGGCCCCAACAATCTTTAACTGCTGGATATGATTAATAAAAAAATATCGGAAATTTCACCGCGGCAATCCAGCCGCCTGCCTGTCGGCGGGTATGTTCGTCTTGAAGAGCTAAGTGTTCGGAATCTTGAACATCGGCAATCCCAACTTGAGATTTTCCTGGATTTATGCTAGCTAGCCCTGCATGAAACAGTATGTGATCGATGAGCTGCGTCCTTCCGACCACGAAAGGCTCAAGAAATATCTTGATGAAAATTTTGTGGTTTCCGAGCTTGGCGGCTTGTATTGGATACCCCTGGAGCCTGGAATCCTGACCGCCTGCCAGGCTGAACATCACCAGTGCCAGCCGCATTACTTTGCCCTGGAACTGTTGCCCGATCGGCTCTCGTGCGAATTGCTGGTTCGGACCCAGTCCAGGATCCGCTGTGAATGCATCCAGTATGCAACCGGACGGCAACGCAACTGGATAATCGACTTGATCGATGCTGTTTTCGAGAAGCTGGAACTCAAAACCTGACTCGAAGCCCCCGCCAGCCCTTGACCGCAAAGAGGAAACCGGCCGGGGGTGATCCGGGAACCCGGTAAGCCTGAAGCTGAACCTGCTTCCGTGTTTCGCAGATGACCAGGGTGTATCCGGCGGCAGGCTGGTTTTTTGGACAGACTTTGGACAATGGCTAAAGCTTCAAGTTCATGGGTCTACCACGTGCACACCGTGGTGATCATCGGATGGACCCTGGTTGCAACCTTTTTCTTTGCAACCGTGTGCCTTTTTGTTTCGTTTTTTTCACGCAACGGTGATGCCGTTCACGTCCTTGCCAGGATATGGTGTAAGACGATCCTGGCCGTAAGCGGTGTCAAGGTGAAATTGAAGGGCCTGGACAGGATCGATCCTGACGGTCCGTATATTTTCATGGCCAACCACCAGAGCAACTTCGATATCCCGGTCCTGTTGGGATGCCTGCCGGTCCAGTTCAGGTGGCTGGCCAAGGCCGAGTTGTTCAAGATTCCGATCTTCGGACCCAGCATGAAGGGCGCCGGTTACATCAGTATTGATCGCAGCAATCGCCGGGCGGCTTTCGAGAGCCTTGCAAAGGCCGCGGAAACTATCCGCAGTGGAACCTCGGTGATGATTTTCCCTGAAGGCACCCGTAGCAGTGACGGCCGCTTGCAACCTTTCAAAAAAGGTGGCTTCGTCCTTGCGGTCGATGCCCGGGTGCCGGTGGTACCGGTAATCATCAAGGGGACTTACCATATAATGCCCAGACACAAGTTGTTGATCCGACCCCGGCCGGTAACAATCCTGATCGAGAAACCTATCGATACCACGTCCTATTCCCGCAGGACGAAAGACAAGTTGATGGACCATGTGCGGCGGGTGATGGCCGGTCATCTGCCGGTGGCCTGAAGGCGGTGAGTATGGTCAAAATCATTCCCATCGGTGGTCTGGGTGAAATAGGTCTCAACATGATGGTGGTGGAGCATGACGACACCATCTTTATAATCGATGCCGGCCTCATGTTTCCCGAGGACTATATGCTGGGCGTCGATTACGTTATCCCCGACCTGCGTTATATCCATGAAAACCGTAACAAAGTCAGGGGGGTGGTCCTGACCCACGCCCACGAAGACCATATCGGCGCCCTGCCTTACCTGTTGCGGGACGTACCGGCCCCCGTGTTCGGCACGCCCTTCACCCTTGGGATCGTGAGACACAAGCTGGAAGAATACGAGCTGATGAAAAGGGTCGCCCTGCACGAGGTTTATCCGCGTGAGCACCTCAAGATAGGTCCTTTCGAGGTGGAATTCATCAGGGTTAATCACAGCGTTGTGGACGGGGTCGGTCTGGCCATTCAAACCCCCGTGGGGACCATCATCCACACCGGCGATTTCAAGATTACCCAGCCGGGGCAGCCGGGAATGCATACCGATGTGGGGCGTTTTGCCTATTATGGTGAAAAAGGCGTTCTGGCCCTCTTGTCGGACTCTACCAACGTCGAAAAAGAAGGCTACACCATCTCTGACCAGCAGATCGGTGAAACCCTGTTTCGAATAAGCTCCCAGTGCAAAGGACGAATCATTGTCGCTCTCTTTGCTTCCAATATTACCAGGATCCAGCAGGTGGTCGATACCGCCGAGGCCCTTGGACGGAAGATAATTTTCAACGGCCGCAGCATTGAAGTCAGTGTCTCCATCGCCCGCCAATTGGGACACTTGCGGGTTCCTGAAAGAATGGAGATCCCCATAGAGCAGATAGGCCACTATCCTGAAAACGAATTGATGCTGGTAACCACCGGAAGTCAGGGAGAACCCATGTCGGTGCTGGCCAGGATAGCCGCCGGAAGTCACCGTCACATCAGGGTCAGGCCGGATGATACCATAGTCTTGTCGTCCAAGTTTATTCCGGGCAATGAAAAGGCGATAGCAAATATCATCAATAACCTCTATCGCAGTGGAGCCAACGTCATTTATGAGAAGATATCGCAGATTCATGTGTCCGGGCATGCATTCCGGGAAGAGTTGAAACAGATGATCAGTCTGACACGGCCCGAGTTTTTCGTGCCCATCCATGGTGAATTCAGACACCTGGTATTGCATGCCAGGCTGGCCCGCGAAATGGGCATCGACCGGTCCCGGATCCTGTTGGCTCAGAACGGGCAGGTAATCGAATTCGGCGCCAAATCGGGCCGGATTTGTGACAAGGTGGCCACCGGCAGGCTGATGGTAGACGGCAAGGGGATCGGTGATGTCGGCCGGAGCGTGCTCAAGGAGCGGCGGATGCTTTCCGAAGAGGGGCTCGTGGTCCTGAACATGGCCCTGGATGAAGAAACCGGTATCATCGTCTACGGGCCGGAGATAGTTTCCAAGGGTTTTGTTTTTCATACCGAGACCGGTCACTTGCTGGAAGATGCCCATTGCGTTGTCCTGGAGATTGTCGAGGACGTGCCGCCGGAAACTCCCAAGCGGGCCGAGGTCATCAGGACCAGGGTGCAGTCGGCCCTGCGGCAATACTTTTTTTTCACCATCGGCCGCAGGCCGGTCATTTTACCTTTCATCATCGAGGTTTGAAAGCGGCCCCGGCAGGGGCAAGAGAAAGTTGCCGATGCGACGCGAAATAACAGGCATCATACTTTTCTTTTTGGTGATTTTCACCATGATCAGCCTGATTTCCTACCATCCGGCCGATCCCTCCCTCAACAACGTGGGCGGTAGCGGACCGGTCCATAATCTTTTCGGAACCGTCGGCGCCCATGTGGCCGGCCTCCTGGTGGGGCTCTTCGGACTGGGGGCCTTCTGGGTACCCTTGCTCCTGCTGCTGGCAAGTGTCCATTTTTTCGTCAAAAACAGGGCCGGCGTGATGACGACCATGGTTTCCGGGGCTCTTTTGTTGATTATCTCCACCGGCTGC
>JALVRI010000459.1 GCA_027031325.1 Desulfobacteraceae bacterium | reverse complement strand
ATACGAGAATGGTTACCCTGCTATTGCGGTCAATCAACTCCTCAAGTTCAAGAATCCTCGCGATGTCCCCTTCGGCGGAGCATTTTTCGCTTTCAGCCAATTGTTCAGAATCAAGCTTGACAAATGTGCGATCCTCAGGATCGCTTATTTCAAAAATTGTACGGGCAATCAACTCCCGCCCGGATCCTTTTTCCCCGATGATAAATATGGATGCCCCTAAATCACCGAATCCCTCTATCCTGTGGCGTATCTCGGTTATTTCACGGCTGGTGCCCACCAGTGGGGAGAAGGGCAAGCAGCCGGATTCGGGCTGGTTTTGCAACAAACCGTTGATACAGTCCCTTAACCCCCGGGCGTCAAGGGGCAGGCAAAGACAAGCGACATTGCTGAAAACCCTATCAATTTCCTTGAAGAACCCATTGAAATTTGAAATCAGTACAATGGGCATACCGGGGTCAATCAGCTTGATGGCATAAGCTCTGCGGAAAGCCCCTTCCTTGGAATTTGTCATGCAAAAAACGATGTCCGGGTCAATCACCTCGAGATTTTCACAACAGATTGTCTCACTATCAAAGCAAAGAGGGACAAATCCAAGCTCAACTATCAATGATTTCAACAGATCCCTTCTGACGGTATCCTGGTCCATGATAACCGCTTTAAGGGAATCGTGTTCACCGGATGCCGGCCTATCCGACTCCAAAGATTCAGGGGCCGGGGATCCGGGCACCTGCCTTTTCCCTTCCACGGCCGCCTTACTGCTTTTGGAGCGGTTTGTTCCGCGGTGGTTCTTCATATAAATAATCCATAAACATTAATCAAAGCTGTTCAGGGCAACAAAGTTACTTGGACGATAGAATCCGAATAAGAGCAAGGATTATGCCTATCTTGAAAAGTTTGCCAAATGAGGCCCATATAACCCCACCGATAGGCAACTATTTATTGGCTAACCATTCAAACATGTTACAAAATCCTCTAGTCCGACCAATTGGCGCCCGATTTGTTCGGCCAGGATTCTCAGGATTAAATTTTTCATATTTATAGTAATTGATTACCCAATTATTATGAAACATATTGCCCTTTATCTGAAATACCTGTCCACCAACCCGTCGTATCTTCTTGCCATCTGCCACATATTGGTATATAGAAATCTAGAAAATAAGGACCAGCGAAAACAATCAAATTACCCAAGAACCGGCGTGGTAAATCATGGCAACCAATCCGCGGGTGTTGATTATCGACGATACCGAGGAAGTCTTGTCGGCCCTGTGTAAATATTTCGACGAACAAGGCTACGAAGTGGTATCGGCTGACAACGGCCTGGACGCACTCAAGTTGTTGGAGGAAGACATCCCCGGCTTCGATCTGGTGATCACCGACCTGGTGCTGCCGAATGTGAGCGGTGTGGCCGTTATATCTATCGTCAAAAAGAAATTTCCGAAAGTGCCGGTGATTGCCATAACCGGCTGGGGAGAACACCCGGAAGCCCTTGCCCGGGAAGCCCAGGCGGATTTAGTGCTGGAAAAGCCGTTCAAACTGCCTGACCTCGAAAAAGAGGCAAGGAAACTTATCGCTGGTGGTTCCAATCGCTGAGAGTCTGCTGCAAACTATCGCCCGAGCCCGGTGTTTGCCAGCAGCTTTTGATATTTTGAGCCGTACTCAACTTCAAGAGGCCATCTGGCAAACTGTTACTCTAACTCAAGACATATAGGGTTGAAAAGTCAGAAATGGGTCCACCAATCATCGGCGTCAGCAAACATATCCAACACATAAGAGAACTGGTCGACCATGTTGCTCACACCGGCCTGAACACCGTAATATCTGGAGAAAGCGGCGTGGGCAAAGAGGTGGTGGCCCAAAACCTATACAGTCGTTCCCCCAGACTGGGTAAGCCTTTCATAAAAATAAACTGTGCTGCGCTGCCGGAAGGCTTGCTGGAAAGCGAATTGTTCGGCTATGAAAAAGGCGCTTTTACCGGCGCCGAGCAGAAACGGCGGGGCAAATTTCAACTTGCCCACGGTGGTGTCCTTCTGCTCGATGAGATCGGCGACATGTCACTTCCTCTCCAGGCCAAGCTTTTGCACGTCCTGCAAAGCGGAGAATTCACCCCCCTGGGCAGCGAAAAGGAGCTGCGCACCGATACCTGGGTCATCGCAGCCACCAACCATGACTTAAAACAGGACATATCCGAGGGCAAATTTCGGGAAGACCTGTTTTACCGCCTGAATATAATCAAGATTCACATCCCGCCCCTGAGGGAGCGTCAGGAGGACATCCCTCCCCTGGTCGATTTCTACGTAAAGGAATATGCCAAACAGCTAGGTGGTGAAAACATAGAAATACCCAGCCCGCGGATAATAGACCGGATGATGCAATACAGCTGGCCGGGAAACGTCAGGGAACTGCAGAACGTATTGAAACGGATGATGGTCTTGGGCAACTGCGACCAAATCGTAAACGAACTGTTTGCCACCGAGCCTGAAAACAACACCGAGGTCGCCACCAGTGTATCGACTGGACAACGCCCTGTCTCCCTGTCAGACCTGCTTGACCTGGAAGGTGAAAATTCACCGGACAATGAATCTTTCTCCCTGAAGACCATCAAGCGCAAAGCGGTCGACCAGGTTGAACGTGAAATCATATCGTACGTTTTGGACAAAACCGATTGGAACCGGAGCAAGGCGGCCAAGATATTGAAAATAAGCTACAAAACCCTGTTGTATAAAATCAGCGACCTGGCCATAACGCCTCCACCCGGTAAAAGACGGTGAGTACCGGTCCCGAAAGAAATATAAGAAATTTTTCCCATATTATTTACTTTTTTTCATAACACATCTAACATCTATACCATATTCACTCCGGCAGCTTGTGCCAACAACCTTTCCTGCTGTAATTTCCTTTTTAATTACAAAGGCTTAAAAGTTGCATTTTTTCATAATAATATTCGTCCCAGGGCACCAATATTGCAGGGGTGGCAATAGTGGTCTTTGAATCCGGATTTTGCAGCTCGCGAGTTTGCCGAAAATGCGAGGCCGAGGGCAGGCAGACGTAACTATGGTACTTCAACTGCCCTCCAACAAAGCAGATTCGGTAAAATCGCCAGCCTCTTGCGGCTTCAAATGCCTGAGGATTTAACACGAATTGAACTTCACCTTACCGGTGAAGGCAGGGGCGGGAACAAATACATGCTAACTACGTAATAATTCAATGTAATTGCTTCTTGTCAGGCATTTGAAGTGCATAATCCGGTGTTAAATCCTGCTTTAGCTTCTCATGGGCAAAAGGCTTTCTCTTTGAGTGGAAAAAAATTAATGAACACACAGAATCAGGGCATAATTATGTTGGACAATGGAGGGAGACGCAAAAACCAGGATCGGCGCCAATTCTCATATACCTTCCACATACCTGAAAGAAGGAGTGGTATCGATCGGCGTTCAGGCAAAGATCGGCGCAAGGCCCCGCGTTTCAGGTAGCTTCTCACACTTTGGGCATCTTTTCATTAAACCTGTTCCAATCCCCTTTGAGGGTTTGTTTCTGTATCGCAACTTGTAACTGTCGCATGAACCGTTGCCTTGGAATTTGACACGCACCCAGCCGCTGCATGTGCTCGCTGTATACCTGGCAATCTATGAATGCGAATCCATGGATCTCAAGAAATCTTGCAAGATGATAAAGGGCTATCTTTGAAGCGTTGGGCCTGATCGAGTACATTGACTCGCCAAAGAAACAACCTCCCAGAGACACACCGTATAACCCTCCTACGATTTCACCTTCCTGCCATGTTTCGACTGAATGGGCAAACCCCATCCTGTAAAGCCGCTTGTAGGCTCGCTCCATTTCCGCCGTTATCCACGTACCTTCTCCATTGGTGATCCGAATACGGGCGCAATTTTCAATTATGGTGTCGAACTGGGTGTCCATGGTCACCTTGAAAATCGCCTTGTTTATAATTCTGCGCATTGAGCGGGAAACATGAAACCGGGAGGGATAGAGTACCATCCTGGGATCTGGAGACCACCACAGGATTGGATCTTGTTCACTATACCAAGGGAAAATACCCTTCCTGTAAGCGGCCAACAGTCTTTGGGGTGAAAGATCACCCCCAACGGCCAGCAATCCGCTTTCGCTTGCAAGCTCAGGAGGGGGGAAAAGGAGGGCTTCGCTGAGCATGTAAATCGGCATGATCTGATTTGATCCCGGATTATGCAGCTCGCGCGTTTGCCGAAGATGCGAGGCGGAGGGCAGGCAGACGTACTCTATCAAGAATCATATTTGAAAATCAACTCACCGTCTTTGCAATCTATCTGCACCAGCCCACCTTTTTCCAGCCTGCCGAACAGGATCTCGTCTGCCAGGACGTCCTTGATTTTCCTCTGAATCACCCTGTGAAGGGGACGGGCTCCGTACCTTGGGTCGTACCCCTCTTTGGCCAGCCATTTACGGGCCGCCGGGCTGTAAGTCAATTTGACCTTCTTGGCAATCAACTGGACGTTGAGCTCATTGATGAACTTGTCGACAATCTGTTCCATCACGACCGGATCGAGATCGTTGAAATTGATGATTGCATCAAGCCGGTTGCGAAATTCGGGGCTGAAATATTTTTCGATGGCCTTTTTACCTTTTCCGGATGCCCCGGCCCTTGGATCACCAAAACCAATGGTTTGGGCGCTCATCTCCCTTGTGCCGGCGTTGGAGGTCATCATCATGATAACATTCCGGAAATCGGCTTTCTTGCCGTTGTTGTCCGTCAGGGTTGCATGATCCATCACCTGGAGAAGAATATTGAACAAGTCCGGATGAGCTTTTTCTATCTCATCCAACAACAATACGCAGTATGGATTTTTCCGGATGCTGTCTGTCAACAAACCTCCCTGGTCGAAACCGATGTAGCCCGGAGGTGCCCCTATCAGGCGCGCGACAGCATGTTTTTCCATATATTCACTCATATCGAAACGCAGAAACTCGATTCCCAGGTTGATGGCTACCTGGCGGGCGACTTCTGTTTTGCCAACCCCCGTGGGACCGGTAAACAGGAATGCACCCACCGGTTTTTCAGGATGTCCTAGACCGGCCCGGGATCTTTTGATTGCCGTCACAAGGGCAAAAATCGCGTCATCCTGGCCGAAAACCACAGACTTGAGCCTGGCCTCCAGATTTTCCAGTTTGGCCTTGTCAGGTGTTGAGACACTGACGGCCGGCACCCTGGCCATCTTGGCAACGATTTTCTCTATATCCGAGGGATGGATCTTCTTGCGGCGTCCGCCGCCCGTGAGCCTGACGAAAGCACCTGCCTCGTCGATAACGTCAATCGCCTTGTCCGGCAAGTAGCGATCGTTCAGAAACTTTGCGGAAAGCTCGCAGGCGGCCTTCAAGGCACTGTCGGTGTAACGGATTCCATGGTGTTGCTCGTAACGGTCCCTCAAGCCTTTCAAGATCTGGATACTTTCCTGGATGGAAGGCTCCTGGAGCTCTATTTTCTCGAACCGCCGTGAAAGTGCCCGATCCTTTTCAAAGTGATTTTTGTATTCTTCATAAGTAGTCGAGCCGATACATCTCAACTCACCGGTTGCCAGCACAGGCTTCAACAGATTTGATGCATCCAACGATCCGCTGCTGGTTGCTCCGGCCCCCACAATAGTATGGATTTCATCGATAAACAGGATGGCGTTTTCAAGTTTCTGGAGTTCGGCGATGACTCCTTTGAGCCGTTGCTCAAAATCCCCCCTGAATTTGGACCCTGCCACCATGCCGCCCAAATCCAGGGCGTAGATGCGAACGTCCTGCAAAAGTTCCGGCACGTCACCCTCATGGATCTTCTGCGCCAAGCCCTCGGCCAGGGCCGTTTTTCCTACACCCGGGTCCCCGACGAAAACAGGGTTGTTTTTACGCCGGCGACACAATACCTGCATGGCCCTTTCGAGCTCACCGCGCCTGCCGATAAGAGGGTCCAGTTTCCCCTGGGCAGCTCTGGCGATAAGATCGATGGTATAGGTTTCCAGCGCGCTGGTCTTTTTCTTTTTTTCTTTTTGGATAGTACGGGTCAGGCCCTCAGGGCTGTTACGCCCGACGCCGGTTTCAAGTTCGTGGGAAATATAGTTGAGGACATCGAGCCGGCTTATACCCTCCTTGGCCAGAAAATATGCCGCATGGGATTCTTTTTCCAGGAAGATGGAAGCCAGGATATCACTCACCTCGACTTCAGCCTTTTCGGCCGACCTGACGTGATTGACCGCCCTCTGGATTACCCGCTGAAACCCTATGGTCTGCTGGAGTACATATTCATCCCCTTCCGGGATGACATCAACCTTTTCGGCGAAAAATGTTTCAAGGGCGCTTTTCAGGTTTTCGACATTTCCGCCGCAGTTTTCGATTATTTCGATACCGACACTGTCGTGCAAAATGGCAAACAGAATGTGCTCTATCCCAACGTATTCGTGTCGTCTTTTCTTTGCCTCCCTGACGGCAAAACCCAGGGTAACGCTCAATTCCTTGCTTATCATGACCCTTACGCCTTCTCCATGGTACATTTGAGCGGATGGCCGTTCTCACGGGCCATTCGGATTACGGTTGCCACTTTGGTCTCGGCGACCTCGAAGGGATAAATCCCGCAGACACCAAGACCTTTTTTATGGACGTTCCACATGATACTAATGGCTTCCTCAAGGGGCTTGTGAAAAACCCGCATCAAGACATCTACGACGAACTCCATGGTAGTGTAATCGTCATTGTGGAGCAGAACTTTATACATGGACGGTTCGTCAATTTCGTCCTCAACGTTTGTCTCGATACCGGGTTTAATGTCGGGCTCAAATTCAGTCATGGCCTTCAGTCAGCGGCCGCCGGAACAGGGTTGCATTCCTCCGGGGTTACAACCCCCTTCCTGAACGCCGGGTACCATCTGGATTTTAGATCTTAAACCATTGGCCTTCAACGTCCTGGCTGACTTATTTATATATAACCATCATCCTGCCCGGTTGTAAAGTCAGAGCTACCAGAACATTTTCAGACTTTCGCTGAATGCTGCAAGACCCCGCCAGGTCCGGAATGTCATCCCCGGCACCGGGAGGCAACCAAAAGCTGCAAAACCCGGGTAAAATGATTGTCAGACATTGATTATTCTTGCTTCCAGTCCCTTCCCGGACACATGGGCAAGGGCTATGCTGGGACGCTGGCCATGGCGCGGATGAGATGCCGAGCCTGGATTGATATACCAAATATTATCAACTTGTTCTATCGAGGCCCGGTGAGTATGACCGAAAACGACCACATTGATCCCCGCGGCAACAGGGTCCAAGTCGATCTTGTCTTTGTCATGGATGAGGTAAAAAAACAGGTGCTGAACATCGACCATGGTAGCGAAAGGAAGTTTCTCGGCCCACAGGCCATAATCCATGTTGCCCCTGACGGCTTCAACCGGAGCAAGCCCCCTTAGGGTTTCCAGGATGTTCCCGTCCCCTATGTCACCGGCATGCAATATGACGTCGACTGCCTGGAGGGCCTTCAATGCCCGGTCACTCAGGCTGCCATGGGTATCAGAGATCAGGCCGACGGTAATCTTGGCATTCATGTCAGACATCTGGCTTCCAACTGCCGGGCCGAAAACATCCCGGGCTGTCCCTTTTCAATTTTCAACGGCCGCAACATTTCTTGTACTTTTTGCCGCTTCCACAAGGGCAAGGATCATTGCGGCCCACTTTTTTACTGGCACGCCTGACAGGCTTCTTTTTCCGGGGCTGATCTTCCCCCCCGGAATAGACCAGTTCCCGTTCAGGCGGTTTTTCGAATTCAGCCACTTCATCCGGTTCAGCTATCTGGATCCTGAAAAGGATCTGGATGGTTTCCTGCTTGATCCGATCCACCAGGTCCTGGAACATCTCGAAACCCTCTTTGCGGTAAACCAGGAGCGGATCTTGCTGGGCATAGCCCCGCAGGCCGATACCTTCTTTGAGATGATCCATTCTGAGAAGGTGATCCTTCCAGAGGCTGTCGACCGTCTGGAGCATGATGAAACGCTCCAGACGCCGCATGTATTGGCTTCCAATACTCTCTTCCTTGGCAGCGTAAGCTGCAAGGGCCTGTTCAAAAATTTCATCCGCCAGGCCCTGACTGTCCAGGCCGTCCAGGGTGGCCTCGTCGAAAGGCTTCAGCCTGAAATTAAAATTTTCAAAGACCGCATCCGAAATGGATTTGAAGTCCCATTGGTCTGGGGGAAGATGCTCGTCGGCATAGTCCAAAGCGATGGCCTCCGACCTGTCCCTGATGATGTCCTTGATAACCTCCGAGACATCCTCTTCAACCAACAACTGGCGGCGTTGCTTGTAAATGACTTCCCGCTGCTGGTTCATTACGTCATCGTATTCCAGGAGATGTTTGCGAATCTCGAAATTCTGACCTTCCACCCTTGTCTGGGCGTTTTCGATGGCCCGGCTGATAAGTCCGTGTTCAATGGGTTCACCTTCCTGCATCCCGAGCTTTTCCATGATATTCTGGATGCGCTCGCCACCAAAGATACGCAGCAGGTCATCTTCGAGTGAAAGGTAGAAGCGCGACGATCCAGGATCGCCCTGGCGGCCGGAACGTCCCCGCAACTGGTTGTCTATCCGCCGGCTTTCATGGCGTTCGGTCCCGAGAATATGCAATCCCCCCAGTTCTTTCACACCGGGTCCCAGCTTGATATCGGTTCCCCTGCCGGCCATGTTGGTAGAAATTGTAACCGCCCCTTTCTGACCGGCTTGGGCGATTATCTCGGCTTCTTTCTCGTGGTTTTTGGCATTCAAGACAGCATGGGGTATCCCCCTTTTCTTAAGCTTCCTGCTCAGGGCCTCGGAAACATCGATCGAAATTGTGCCTACCAGCACCGGCTGGCCCTTGGCATACAATTGCTGAATTTCAGCCAGTACGGCTTCATATTTTTCACGCTTGGTTTTATAGATAACGTCCGGATGATCGACCCTGATCATCGGTTTGTGGGTAGGCACCACATTGACTTCAAGATCGTAAATCTTTTTGAATTCGGCCGCTTCTGTATCCGCAGTACCGGTCATACCTGCGAGTTTTGCGTACATCCGGAAATAGTTCTGGAAGGTAATGGTCGCCAAGGTCTGGTTTTCATTTTCGATCTTGACGTTTTCCTTGGCTTCCAGGGCTTGGTGCAGCCCCTCGCTGTATCGGCGGCCCGGCATGAGGCGGCCGGTGAATTCATCGACAATGATCACCTGGCCGTCTTTTACGATGTAATCTACATCGCGCTTGAAGAGGGTATGGGCTTTCAGGGCCTGGTTGACATGATGAAGAAGCTCGATATTTCTTGGATCGTACAGGTTGTCGACCTGGAGCATCTTTTCCGCGGCGGCGACCCCTTCTTCGGTCAGGGTGGCACTCCTTGCCTTTTCATCAATGGTGTAGTGCTTCTCAGGTTTCAGCCTGGGGATAATCTTGTTGACCTGGTAGTAAAGGTGGGTCGATTTTTCGGCCGGCCCGGAAATAATCAGAGGAGTCCTGGCCTCGTCGATTAAGATGCTGTCGACCTCGTCGACTATGGCATAGTGCAACTGCCGCTGGACCAGGGATTCGGCATCGAACTTCATGTTGTCCCTGAGATAATCGAAACCGAACTCGTTGTTCGTCCCATAAGTGATGTCAGCATTATAGGCCTGCTTGCGTTCATAATCGTCCAGGCCGTGAACTATGGTGCCTACCGACATGCCGAGGAACCGGTAAACTTTTCCCATCCACTCGGTGTCGCGCTTTGCAAGGTAATCGTTGACGGTTACGATATGAACCCCCTTGCCGGTCAGGGCGTTCAAATAAGCCGGCAAAGTAGCCACCAAGGTCTTACCTTCACCGGTCTTCATTTCAGCGATGCGGCCCATGTGCAAAAAGATTCCGCCTATCAGCTGGACATCGAAATGGCGCATCTCGAGAACCCTTGCGGCGGCCTCCCTGACCGTTGCAAAGGCCTCCGGCAGCAAATCGTCCAATGACTCCCCCTGCTCCAAGCGCTGCCTGAACTTGACGGTTTGATTGCTAAGTTGTTGATCGTCGAGCTTCTGGACCTGTGGTTCCAGGGAATTGATTCGATCCACCATCGGTTGGACGCGCTTTAGCTCACGCTCGTTCTTGCTGCCAAAAATGCGTGTCAAAAAATCTAAAATCATTACTGGCTCTGCCTCCGGAACTATTTGAGCTCCTGGCTTGGGAGCTGACAGATCTAACGGGCCAATGGGTGACCGGGCCGGTTTGTGGCTGCTTCAACCGAACAAGCCATCCGGTTGAACAATGTGTTTTTTTAAATGGATCTCCCATAAAGCCACAAAACCCGGGCATCCCTCCAATCAGTCCATGGTTTTTTACCACAATACCCGTTATTGATGGGTCCCCTTGCTCGCGGACTGTCTGTCAGGTCATCCGGGTTCACTGGAGAATATATCTTGACGGGTCTACGGGAATGCCGTTCAAATGGACTTCATAATGCAATTGCGACATCTTTCCCGGGCCGCTGCTCCCCATGGTCGCAATCTGTTGACCTCGCTTGACCGGCTCCCCTACCTGCACAAGTATTTCATCAAGGTGGGTATACTCGGTTACATAACCGAAGCCATGATCGACGATTATAGTCTTACCGGAGCCGGGCATGGAGCCTGCAAACGTTATTCGCCCTTCCGCGGTGGCCACAACGGCGGTGCCCTTTTCGTTCACGATATCCAGGCCCTGGTGAAACTCCTCCCTGTCGGTGAGGTTCGACAGACTGCGTTTGAAACAGGTGGTAATCGTGCCTTCGGCGGGTCTGATGGCAGGTGTAGCAGCCAATAGGTTAGGATGCTGGTCGAACATCATAATACCTTTGCCGGCTACACCCGGTTGATGCATATTTGACAAAGAAGTTGCCTTTTGGCCGGCCGGATTGCCATTGTCCGGCATCTTTGACCGACTTATGGTATCCGAGCCACTTTCATAATCGTCCGCAGCGGAACCGCCTATTCCGAACACGCTTTCCTGGGCATGAT
>JALVRI010000458.1 GCA_027031325.1 Desulfobacteraceae bacterium | reverse complement strand
AGATACCTTTCCAAAGTCTACCCGAAAGCCAGAATGTACCCAGCTGTTCTCAAGAATTCCGATACGCTTTTCTTGGATCTGTCAGAAAACATGTGCCATACATATTTTTATTATGGTGAACTTCCCCATGAAAAATATACCGAGGAATTTTTCAAAAGATACCTTAAGCCTGGGGATGTCTTCCTCGATATTGGGGCCAATATTGGATACTTCACAAGGCTTGTGTCCAATATTGTCGGCAAAGAAGGTGTTGTACACGCCTTTGAGCCGATGCCTTCAGCATTGTGCCTATTGAAGAAAAATACTGAAACTCTAAAAAATGTAGTCTTGCATGAGATTGCCCTAAGTGATCAACAAGGAACAAGTAGTTTTTCTGTTAGAAAGTACGGTGATACATCATCATTGGGCAGAGATCCAACGGCAGCTCAGGTTATTAGGGTTGAAATAGATACGATTGACAATGTATTTAAAGAAACAGATAGAATAGATATGATAAAGATTGACGTAGAGGGATTTGAGTACGAGGTTCTCAAAGGCGCCATTAAAACCATCAGATCGAAGCGGCCATTGTTGTATTTTGAGTATATCGATAGATATGCAGAAGAAAAAGGCATAACATTGAAAGATTTCAGTAAGTTGCTCAAACCACTCGGCTACTCGATCGGGTTTGTTAGTTCAAATTATCCGAATTCCCCCTTAATATCTGAAGAACCTTCTAGCTATCTTCTTGCGGTACCAGAAAAAAATCGCTGGAATATAAAGATCTGAGCGCCGCCAAGGCAAAGCGCTTCAACCTGCGGCTGAAGGTGGACCCGTGAGTGGCAGCATGTCAGAGATGGCCTTTCTGAACAAAAGCCGCAAAGAAATAAAATGCTCGAATATTTTGAGGTATCCCGCCTTGGGCGGGAATTCATCCCGGTGCAGGTATCGCCAAAGTAGACGCCTAGACCGGATGCCTTATGTTGCCGGCAACCAGGGCCATGCGCCATGGGCGGTGACGTTTTTCCGGTAAAGGAGCCCTTTGCCTTTCCTTTTGATCAGCTCCTTGATGACACTTATAATTTGCGGCCGAGCAAAAGCGGGAACTTCATTTGCAAATTGGGCCGGGCAAACGATGTGTTTGCTACACTCGGATGACTTTGGGCTTGACAGCATGGAATTTTTTATCTAATAGTTGGCGATTCTGAAATCATCGATAGGAGAAAGACGGTGAAAAAATATACTTACAGTGCTAAAAATTCAGACAACCCCCGTAAATGGTACGTTGTGGATGCGGAAGGGATGGTGCTGGGCCGCTTGGCATCGGCGGTGGCTGCCAGGCTCAGGGGTAAATATTCACCGCTGTATACTCCCCATGTGGATACCGGTGATTCGGTCATAGTCATAAATGCCGAAAAAGTGGTATTGACCGGCCGTAAACTGGACCAGAAAATGTATTACCGGCACAGCGGCTACATGGGGGGGCTGAAGTCCATCACCGCCAGGAAGCTGCTTGAGAAACGGCCCGAGGATCTTGTCCGTTTCGCCGTAAAGGGAATGTTGCCCAAAAACAGGCTGGGCCGCAAGCTTTTCAAAAAGCTCAAGGTTTATGCCGGCAATGAGCATCCGCATGCCGCCCAGCAACCGGAACCCTTGAAAATCGAAGGCTGAACAGATAACCAAAACAACGAGCCGGAGAACAAATGGCACAGGAAAACGTTTACTACGCCACAGGCAAACGCAAAAGCGCCATCGCCAGGACCTGGCTAAGCCCCGGGTCGGGCAGGATTATTGTCAACGGGCGCCCGATGGAAGAGTATTTTACTGTCTATTCAGCAAAGACCATAATCCAACAACCCTTGACCCTGACAAACAAGTTGGGCAAATACGACGTCAAGGTGCGGGTCATCGGTGGTGGAATAACCGGCCAGGCCGGAGCAATCCGGCATGGTATTACCAAGGCCCTGATTGCCAGTGAACCCGAGTTGCGGCCGATACTGAAAAAAGCTGGATTCGTGCGCCGTGATTCCAGGGTTAAAGAACGCAAGAAATACGGCCAGAAAGGCGCCCGGGCCCGCTTTCAGTTCTCTAAGCGCTAATAGCCTTATCTCAAGAGTGGTAAAAAATGGGGGAAGCCGGATGAGCCGGTTTCCCCTTTGGTGCTTGGTATTGCGGTTTTTCAATAATCGAGGCAGACTATCTGCTCTTCGAATTTGGTGAGCTGTTCAAGTCCCGTGCTTGTTACCAGGTGGGTGTTTTCAATCCCGACCACACCCTTGCCGGGGAAAATCAGCTTGGGTTCCAGGGCGATCACCATGTTTTCCTTCAGGACCAGTCGCTGACCCTTGGCCAGGAAGGGGAACTCGTCCAGCTCGAGACCTACCCCGTGCCCCACGAACCTTATCCGGCGCGGCCCAACCCCCATGAAGTTTTCTTCCAGCCCGTATTCGGCGGCCAGGCTTAAGGCCAGGTCATAAATTTCCCCTGCAACCGCGCCGCTGCGGGCCTCGTTTTTCAACCTGGCCTGGATGTTGAGAATGGCATCATGTGCCTTTGCCAGGTCGTCCGGCACCCGTCCCGGGCAAAAGATACGGGTGTGGTCGGCCAGGTAGCCCTGGTAGGCAAATACGTAATCGAGGACGATTGGCTGGTCGGGCTGAATGACGGCCATTCCGGCACCCTGGGCCACGGCCGGGTTGGCGGCCTGACCCCCGGTGGGTGACGCAAGATAGCTGGGCACGGCACCTGAAGGGCCTGCCAGCAGGTGACCGTAGAAAAGTTCGTTGCCCCAAAGGCGCATGCGGATGATGCCCTGGTGCCCGAGTTTGCGGGCATGGGCCTCTACCAGCCCGGCGGCCTCCAGTTCAGTCATCCCCGGTTTCAGGACCTTTGCGGCATGAGCCGCCACCTGGTCGGCCTTGGCGGCTGCCTGGCGGATGATTTCAACCTCGTAGGCCGACTTGACGGATCTGATCATCCTGACAGCGGGGGAGACGTCGACAAGTTCGGTGCCGCCGAAAATTCGTTCGTATTGCCTGAAAAGATTAACCGGCAGGACATCCAGCTCGAGGCCCAGGCGTTTAGGAAGTGGAAGGCCGTTTTCCCGGATGATGTCAGGAAGTTGCTTGGGACTTTCAAGGGGAACTACTTTTTCAAGGGCCGATTCAGCCTCGGCGCGGCGAAAACTCTTGCGGGCCGCGAGGATGGCCTTGCCTTCTGCGGGGATATAGAGGTTGGCCTGCTGAATAGTACCGCTGAAGTAAAAGAGATCACTGTTTTGCAGGATCAGGGCGCCGTCCAGGCCGTTGGTGGACAGCTCCTGCTGGAGCCGGGCAATCCGGGTCTCCAGTTCACTGGCGGGGGTTTTACTCAGATTGTTGAACATGGGCATTTCCTTTGCGGTTACGATGGTTGCTGGTAATCAAATTCCTGTCTTTTTATTTTCCATCCGGGCATGCATGTCAAGTTCCGCCCCCTGAGCCGCTTTTGTTTCCAACCCGTGCAAGTTGATGGATGTCCCGGCCTTGTGCAAATTATGCGGGCCTTTGCCCTGTCACGGTCACAGGCCCCGCCTGGGTGGCAGGCGGTCGCTGCTACTGCCGGCGGCCGGCCGGCGCCGGCTTGAAAACGCCATCCGGCTGGGGTATGGTACGGCTTTAAGCCCTGAACCGGTGGTCATCGCAGAAAAATCCAGATAAACTACTCCGGACAAGATCCGGGGAGGCGACCATGACAGCCTATTT
>JALVRI010000457.1 GCA_027031325.1 Desulfobacteraceae bacterium | reverse complement strand
GGGGGCAAGAGCTTTGCAAGGGCCCGGTTGACAGCCTCTTCCAGGCCGTCTGCAACCGCCCGGCGGCGTGCTTCCGGCAGCTTGTCGGAAATGACCGGGCTTGAGCCGATCACCGTCACCGTAAGCTGCTTTTCCTCCTGGGCGGGCCAACACGTTCCGGCCAGGGACAGGAACAAGATGAAGGCCAGCAGGATGGAGGCGAATCCGGCGTGGAAGATGGGTCGCCTGCCGGCAGGGCCGTTGCCGTGATTTTGACCGGAAGAAGGTGGCGGATCTTGGAGTCGGGTATAGTCGTCCATCTTGGTTTTTCCCTAAACAAGGTTTGAGCGATTGTTTGGAACTTGTGGATGCAACCGGAGCAAGCTCAAAATCCCATCGTCTAGAGCTTGCGAGCCAGGGCATAGTCTGCGATATCGTGCATGACGTCCAGGGCCTCCGAGAGATCAAGGCTTTCCAGGGCCTTTTTGGCCATCGAGACATGGCGGGATGCCCTGGAACGGGTGTAAGCGACACCTCCATAGATGTTCAGAAAGTGAACGAGAGTATCGAATTCTTGCTTACTGAACTTTTGGCCTGAAATGATGCGGCGCATCAGTTTCAGGTCATCATTGCGGGCTTTTTCCAGGGCCTTGATCACCGGAAGGGTCAGCTTGCCTTCCCTCAGGTCGGCGCCCGGAAGCTTGCCCAGGGTGTCCCCGGACTGGGCATAGTCCAGCAGGTCGTCTGCCATCTGGAAAGCCATGCCCAGGTGGTAGCCGTAATCGGACAAGGCCTGCTGGCGCTCTTTTGCGGCTCCGGCAATCATGGCCCCGGCCCGGCAGGCTCCCTGGAACAAGACAGCGGTTTTGCGTTTTATGACTGTATAGTACTCTTGTTCGGTCATGTCCAGGGCGCCCTTGCGATGGAGCTGCTGAATTTCGCCCTGGGACATGTTTTCGGTTATGCCGGCAATAACTCCGATCAGCTCGGGCAGGCCGGCCGTGGCGGCGATTGAAAGCGATCGGGCCAGGAGAAAGTCACCGGTCAACACGGCGGTGGGCGGATCCCAGACGGTATGGGCACTGGGTTTTCCGCGCCGCATGGCTCCCCCGTCGACAAGGTCGTCGTGGAGCAGGGTGGCGGCATGGAGGTATTCGAAGATGGTTGCAAACCGGAAGACCGATGGCTTTTGACAGCCGCAAGCCTTTGCGGCAAGAACCATCAGCAGGGGGCGGAGGCGCTTTCCTCCGGCAAAGAGCAGGTGACCGGCCACTTCCCGGACAAGGTCCAGGTGGGGGTCGAGATTGGATTTCAGCTCCTTTTCGATCAGTTCCAGGTCTTGGCCCACTGCGGCCAAAATCCGCGTTTTCAGGTCCTTCATGAGGTTTCTCCAACCAGGTCGTATTCCAGGCTGTCGCTGATCCTGGCGGTGACGATCCGGCCCGGTTCCAGAGGGGCTGCCGAGAGGTTGTGAACGAAGGTGAGCCCGTCCACTTCCGGGCCTTGGAACATGGTCCGGCCAAGGTAGATGTTATCTTGGGAGCGGCTCTCGATCAAGACCGGTAAAGTCAGCCCCCTGTAGGCCAGGTTGCGCCGGGACGATATTTGCTGCTGGATTTTCATAAGCCGGTGGTAGCGTTTGAGGGCCGTTTTGCGGGCTACATGTCCCGGCAGGCGGTGGGAGGCCAGGTCGTCGGAATCAGAATAGACGAAGACTCCCAGGTGATCGAACTCTATTTGTTCGACCAGGTCGACGAGAGTTTCAAAGTCGGAATCGCTTTCACCGGGGAAGCCGACGATGACCGTTGTCCGCAAGGCCGCCTGCGGCAGTTGGCGCCGGATGGTGGCAAACAGGCTTTCCAGGTCCCTGGGGCTGTACTGGCGGCCCATGGCTTTCAGAACAGATTGGCTGGCATGCTGGATGGGCAGATCGAAGTAGGGACAGAGGTTGGGGTGGTCCTTGACCGTATCCAGTATCCGGAGATCGAAACTTTGCGGATGGCCGTAGAAAAAACGGATCCAAACCGCCGGGTCCAGCCCGGCCAGTTGTTCCAGCAGAGTTGAAAAATTTTGATCTTCCTCCAGGTCCCGCCCCCAGGCCGTGGTTTCCTGGGCCACCAGGGTGATTTCAGAAGCTCCCTGTTCGATGAGATAGGCAGCTTCCTTTACCAGGGCGGCTGCCGGAAAGCTGCGCTGGGGGCCCCTCAGCCTGGGGATGACACAATATGTGCAGCGCTGGTCACAGCCTTCTGCGATTTTGAGGTATGCCTGATGGGAAACCAGGGGCTGGCGCCTGGTTCCGGACAACGGCTTGCCGGCGGCCGGATCCGGCAGGTGACAGGAACCCCGCGGCAACCTTCCGTCCAGAGCTTCCGGGAGGCGATCGAAGCCGCCTGTACCCAGAAAGACGTCCACTTCCGGCAGGGCCTTGCCGATCCGGCTGCCATAGCGTTGCGGAAGGCAGCCGACCACCACCAGGCGCCGGCAGTTGCCCCTGTGCTTGCAGGCCGCCAGCTCCAGGATCGTATCGATCGATTCCTGGGCCGCGGCTTCTATGAAACTGCAGGTGTTGACAACGATGGCTTCGGCCTCCTGGGGGTCGTCCACGATCTGCCAGCCTTTTCGGCGCAAATGCTGGCGCATTATCTCGCTGTCGACCTGGTTGCGCGCACAGCCCAGGCTTGCAAAATAGACATCCATATCAGAAAGGACCCTGTCGGGAAGAATCGGTATTGTAACGGATGGTTGTCTCTATCAGGAGGCAACCTAAAAGTCAAAAGGCCGCCGAAAGGCGGCCCTGGGATCATCCGCAAAAATTTGGGGGTGGATCACCCCTTGATTTTACGGATCGCTTCGGTGAGTACCGGCAGGACCTCGAACAGGTCGCCCACGATTCCGTAGTCTGACTTGGAGAAAATCGGCGCCTCGGGATCCTTGTTGATGGCGACGATGACCTTGGATGAGGACATGCCGGCAAGATGCTGGATGGCGCCGGATATACCGCAGGCGATGTAGAGGTTGGGCGAGACCACCTTTCCGGTCTGGCCCACCTGGTCGCTCGGAGGCCGCCAACCTTCGTCCACGGCACTGCGGGAGGCGCCCACCGCCGCACCGAGCACCTCGGCCAGGTTCTCTACGACGGTGTAGTCCGGTCCTCCCATGCCCCGGCCTCCGGAAACAACCACGTCGGCCTCGGTCAGGTCCACCTTGCCGCTTGCAAGTTGCTGGTCGACTAGGCGGGTACGAATCTTACCGGGATCGACTTCGATTTTTTCTATCTTTCCGGCCCCTTCTTGCTCTGTCAGCTGGACCGCCTTGGGACGCATGGCCACCAGGCGGATCCTGGATTCGATGGCAGTTTGGGCGATGACCTTGCCACCGTACATGGGGCGGGATACCATGATATTTCCATCTTGAGCCTCGGCCGTCAGGCATTCCATGGCCAGGCCGGCGTCCAGGCGGGCCGCCAGGCGGCCGGCCATGTCCTTGCCGCAGCTGGTGGAGCCCAGGACCACGGTGGAGCAGTCCCGCTCCCTGATGATGCCTTCCAGCACATTGACCCAGGCCTCGGCGGAATAAGACGCCAGATCGGGGTGATCGGCCACCAGGATGGTATCGGCGCCGTATTTTTTAAGTCCGGCAACGTCGGCCTCGGCCATTGCGCCGCCCAGGACAACGGCGGTAAGATTGCCGCCGAGTTGATCTGCCAGTTTCCTGGCTTGACTTAGGACTTCATAGCTGATTTT
>JALVRI010000456.1 GCA_027031325.1 Desulfobacteraceae bacterium | reverse complement strand
CTTGGTCCTCATTCTGACCTCCTGCCTTAGGGTTGAAAGTTGTATCATGCATTAGGTTCTGTTTGGCTGCATCTTTCCCAGCAAGGGGCGTGCCGTTTTTTTGTTCTTGATACATGTATTTATATAGGCAGTTATTCCAAAAAGTTACATTCTCAACGGTTCTGGTTGAGATCCTACCGGCCCAAGCTTGTTCGCTTTTGCGAACATGGGGTGTTCAGGAAATAGAATCGGCGGGGTTGTTTTGACCTCAGGGCGGAATGTGATAGGATCGGTTCGGCAGACGGGAACCACGGACTAGGAGGAGTCATCGTGGGTTTGACAAGTTGGCCGCAAAAAGTGGTCCTCGTGGAGGTTGGGCCGCGTGACGGCCTCCAGATGGAGGGAACTTTCGTTTCCACCCAAGACAAAATCAAGCTTATCAGGTACTTGGCAGATGCCGGGTTGCCTGTGATTCAGGCAACCGCCTTCGTTCATCCGCGCAAGGTGCCCCAGATGGCCGATGCCGAAGAACTGCTTGCCGGTCTCGGCAGCCTGCCGGGCACACTCCTGTCGGCATTGACCCTCAATCAAAAGGGGGTGGAGCGGGCCTGCCGTTGCAAGCTTGATATTATCGAAGTTTCTATTTCGGCCAGCGATACCCATGGTATCAGGAATGCAGGCATGGACTTCAGGCAGGCCCTTGCCCGGTTGGATTCCATGGTCCGGACGGCAATTGACTGCGGCCGCAGGGTCCAGGCCAGCCTTCAGTGCACCTTCGGTTGTGTTTACGATGGGCCTGTTGCGATCAAAAGGGTGATAGAGGCGGTCAAGGCCATGGTGGATGCCGGGGCCGATGGGATCACCTTGGCCGATACAACCGGAATGGCCGATCCGCTCCAGATAAAAAAGGTCCTCGAGATGGTCTTGAAGATAACGGGCAGCATACCGCTGACCCTTCATCTTCACGATACCCGGGGGCTGGGTATGGTCAACCTGCTGGCAGGGTTGGAGATGGGGCTGACACGTTTCGACACGGCTTTCGGCGGCCTGGGAGGTTGTCCTTTCGTTCCCGGCGCTGCCGGCAATGTCCCTACCGAGGATGTTGTAAACTTCCTTTCCAGGCTTGGCATAGAAACCGGCATCGATGTCCGTAAAGTTGCTCAATGCACCGGCCGGATGGCAGGTATCTTGGGACACTTGCCCCAAGGCAGGCTATGGCGCGTCTTGGTCCCACCCATGAAATCCTGACCCGCTCCCCTTCACATCTTTCAACCGCTGCCGGCTCAGTGCAACGTTGTTTTTGCAAGCTTGCCGGGCCATCGTGGCTTTGTACCACTTTTTGCTGATCCTCCAAATTGAATCAAGTCCACCATTCAACGGCCGATAATTCTATAGGCAGGTGGCCCCTGAAGGACGGTTCTGACCAGATGGGACATGCTGGTGGCAGGCCTGCCTTGGACGGAGTGCTTTACCAGGCAGTGTCACGGTGGTGGAAGCAGCCAGGCTATAACAACCTATTTGAATGGCACCTTAGGATATGCAGGATTCTCCAGCAAAAGAGACGATTCTGTTCGTAGATGACGAGGAAAGCATTCTCGATATCGCCAGGACATATTTCGAAAGCCAGGGATATCGTGTTCTTACCGCCCGCAATGGACGGGAAGCGTTGGATATCCTTGAAAAATCGAAGATCGATTGCTGTTTTACCGATATCAACATGCCGGTGATGAGCGGTATCGAACTTGCCGGCCAATTACACAGGCTTGACAACACCTTGCCGGTTGTGGTGATGACCGGCTTTCCTTCCCTCGAGACCACCATCGAAACCCTGAAAAACGGGGTGGTCGATTTCCTGATCAAGCCGGTCAACCTCAACCAGATGGAGCTTTCCCTGCGGAGGGTCCTGCGCGAAAGGCGGCTTTTCATCCAGAACGTGTTGCTTTCGAAGGAGGTTGAAGGCAAGGCCCGGCTGGAGAAGCTGAACACCGAGTTGATGGCCAAGATCGAGGAGCTCAACATCCTCAACCGTATCATGGCCGATTTTGCCAAGGTAAGGGAGAGTGCGGGAATTTTCGAGCGCGTTGTAAAGCTGGCCTGCGAGGTTACTCCGGCTGACAGGGCTTGTTTCTACGTTTTCAACGACGAGATCCGGCACCCGGTGGCCATTGCCTCTTTTCCGCCGATAAAAGAACCCATGCCGCACCAGGACAGGGAAAACAGGAAACTGGAAATTCTGATCAACGAGGCCATGCGCAACAGCAAGCCTACCCTCTTCGAGAATAACGGCCAGTCCAACCGGCTGCCGGACAGAATTTGCTCCTATCTCCTGGTTCCCATGAAAATTAGGGAAAAGACATTCGGTGTCCTGGATGCGGCCGTGTATTCAACACGTCACCGATTTGGTCCCAAGGAGATCAACTACCTGGGCTTCATGGTAAACAAGGCGGCCTATGCCATCGAGAACCTGGCGCTGTACGAAAATATCTACGATAATCTGCTGGCCACCCTGTATGCTTTTGTCAAGGCCCTTGAAGCCCGCGATCCATATACCGAACAGCATTCCAACCGGGTAACCCGGATAGCCCTGGCCCTGGCCGACAGCCTGGGATGCAGCCGGGAAGAAAAAGACATCCTCAACGTGGCCGGGAGGCTGCACGATATCGGTAAGATCGGGATCCGGGATTCGATCTTGCTCAAGCCCGGGCGCCTTACCGAGGAAGAATACGATATTATCAAGCAGCATCCTGTCATCGGTGCCGAAATCGTTGATCAGCTTGGTCTCTGGAACCGGGAAAAGCAGATAATTCGGGCTCACCATGAGCGCTACGACGGCAAGGGATATCCCGACCGGCTGCGCAAAGATGAAATTCCCCTCCTGGCCCGGATACTGAGTGTGGCCGACGTATTCGACGCCATCGCCTCCGATCGGGCTTACCGCCGCCGGATGAAAGAGGACGAGATCCTTCAGATAATGTACGGTGGAGCGGGCACCCAGTTCGATCCCCAAGTGGTCGAAGTTTTCAAACAATTGTACCAAAAAGGTACCCTCAAGCGGATTATCCACGAACAACTTGATCAGCCTTGTACCGGCCCCTGATATGTGCTTATAATCGCCGCCATGATGCCATCATGGTATACGGCTTTCAGCACCCGGCAATGGCTGGGAAGAACCTTTTGTGCCCGCAACTTGGTGCTGGTGGGTATTTTTTGCCTGGTTCTGGCCGGTGAGTTTTACTTCGGCTGGATCGAAATGGCCGTGGGAGCCTACCTGGCCTCCACCAACTCCAGGCGACCCGAAAGTGGAACCGTATGGCAGTGGCGCCATAAAACCCTCCAAGCCCGCCGGAAACTGGAATCCCTGGTTACCAATCCCGATTTTACGGAAGATTCGGATGACGACGTCCGGGGCCTGGCCCGGATTTTTGGGCAGGCCGCTTCCGGTTCACCAGTTATGCTGGCGGCCGGCCGTTTCATATCCCTTTACCGGCGGCTCCCCCCCCAGCTTGGAGAGGAAATCGCATCGGCCTTCGAGCTTTTAAACCTGCAGACCGGCCGGAACTGGACCCGCACCTATGTTGAGGCTGACGGAAACGGCGTTACCCTCTACCATCTTGACCAGGGCAATCAGGTGCTGTCAAAAACACATATCGGACCCGAATTGCTGGAGTACCTGGCCAGGGGGCAGGCCATGGTTCCGGGCAGCTTGGAGTCCATGCAGGATTTCAGGGGCCATATCTTTCCGGCCGCCGATTTTTT
>JALVRI010000455.1 GCA_027031325.1 Desulfobacteraceae bacterium | reverse complement strand
ACAGGAGAAAGTTATGCCTCCGGTCCCTGAAAATACCCGCGCGAAAATGCGTATCAAGGCCGGCGGGCTGTCCTTGGCAGCCGGACTGGGTATCCTGGGGCTGAAATTCATGGCCTACCGGCTGACCGGGTCATCGGCGGTGCTTTCAGATGCCCTGGAATCTATTATCAACGTGGTGGCCGGGGCTTTTGTGTTGTTGAGTGTATGGCTTTCGGCAAAACCTCCTGACCGATCGCACCCCTATGGCCACGGGAAGATAGAATATTTTTCAGCCGGCTTTGAAGGTGCCCTCATCATCCTGGCCGCTGCCGGAATCTTCCGTACCGGGCTGGCCCACCTGCTCAAGCCCCGCCCCCTGCCCAACCTGGATACGGGAATGCTGCTGCTGCTGGCCGCGGCGGTGGCCAACCTGGTCCTCGGTCTGCTGCTTGTCCGGGTCGGCCGCCGCACGGCAAGCCCGGCCCTGGAAGCCGACGGACGCCACGTCCTGACCGACGTCTATACCTCGGCCGGGGCAATTGCAAGTCTGGCCGTTGTCAAGCTCAGCGGAAAGCTGTGGGTGGACGGGGCGATGGCCTGCCTGCTGGGAGTCTACGTCCTGGTTGCCGGCAGCCGTCTTGTTTTCCGGGCCTACTGCGGCTTGATGGACGCCTCGAATCCCGAACTGCTGGCATCCATTTCCGCCGTCTTGCGCAAGTGCCGCCGGCAAAACTGGATCGATATTCACCAGTTGCGTGCCTGGCAGGCCGGTGACAATGTCAACATCGACCTGCACCTGGTGCTGCCCAGGGACTTGACGTTGAGCCAGGCCCATTCCGAGGCCGAGAAAGTGGAAACCATGCTGAAAGACAAGTTCGGACGGCAAACCACGGTTCTAGTCCACACCGATCCTTGCCCTGATCCATCCTGTACCCTGTGCAACCTTCATAAATGGAACCGGGAAACCCTGACCATGGCTTCCGGAGACAAAAAACGCCTGGCCCAACGACAAAGTTCTTGCGGCAAGAAAGCTGAAACCCATAAACGAAACAAGGAGGAAGAGGGAGATGGCAACCATTTTTTCCAAGATAATCAACGGTGAAATCAAGGCAGATATAGTCTACCAGGATGACCAGGTCACCGCTTTCAGGGACATCAATCCCCAGGCACCCGTACATATCCTGATCGTGCCCAACAAGGAAATCCCAACCGTCAACGACATGACAGAAGAAGACGAGCAGACCATCGGTCACATGTTCACCGTCGCCAAATTGCTGGCCGCAAAGGAAGGGGTCGCTGAAAGCGGCTACCGCCTGCTGGTTAATTGCAACCGCGACGGAGGCCAGGAGGTATTTCACCTGCACATGCATCTTTTCGGCGGACGTCCCCTGGGACCGATGCTGGCCAGGTAAGGAGAGGGCGAGCCATGTTTAAAAATTCCATTTTCTTTTCATTTCCGGCTTTTCTCCTGGCGATAGTCGCCGGCCTTGTCCTTCAGGCAACGGACGCGACAGCCCGAAAGCTGCCGGTGGCCGTAAGCATCCTGCCCCAGAAATACTTTGTCGAGCAGATCGCCGGAGACCGTGTCACAGTCCAGGTGATGATACCACCGGGTGCAAGCCCGGCATCCTACGAACCGCGACCTGCCCAGATGGCCGCCCTTTCCCGCTGCCGGCTTTACTTCGCCATCGGTGTCGGGTTCGAAAAGGCCTGGTTGGACAAGTTCAGCGCCACGGCCGGGCAAATGAAAATAGTCCGGACCGACCGGGGAATCTCAAAGGTCGCCTTGCCTCATCATTTCCATCATAACGATCACCATGAGCTGGACGAAACCGGCGGCCACCGGGGAATACCGGATCCCCACATCTGGCTTGCCCCGGGCCTGGTCAAAATCCAGGCCGAACACATAGCCAGGGCCCTTGCCGAGGCCGACCCGGCCAACGCCGTGATCTACCGCGAGCGCAACCTTGCCTTTTGCCAAAGGCTAACCAAGCTCGACCGCCAACTGCGAAAGATCCTGGAACCTGTCAGGGGGTCTGCCTTCATGGTGTTTCACCCTTCCTGGGGTTATTTCGCACGCGCTTACGGGCTGGTCCAGGTTGCCCTTGAACTGGAAGGCAAGGAACCCAAGCCGGCCCAACTGCAAAAGATGATCGAATGGGCCCGCAAAAAGAAAATCAGGGCCGTCTTCGTCCAACCCCAGTTCAATACCCGCACGGCATCGATCGTCGCGCGGGCGATCGGGGCCAGGATAATCGAGGCCGACCCCCTGGCCTATGACTGGGAAAACAACCTCAAACGGCAGGCAAAGCGTTTCCGGGAGGCAATCGAATAAGATGGTACCAAATCCCGGCCAACCGGCCGTATCCATCGAAAACCTGTCTTTTGCCTACAACGGCACCTGGATTCTAAGGGATGTCAACCTGGAGGTGGCCAAGGGTGAATTCGTGGGTGTCATCGGCCCCAACGGAGGCGGCAAGACAACCCTGATCAAGCTTATGCTCGGCCTGCTGCGCCCCACCCGGGGAAGTATCACCGTCCTGGGGAAACCACCGGCCGAAGTCTCCCACAAGATAGGCTACGTGCCCCAGGACATCCACCTCAACCGCAACTTTCCCGTAAGCGCCCTGGATGTGGTTCTGATGGGGCGCCTGGCACCCGGTGCCGGCTGGTCCCTGAGAGATCCCGAGGCCCGAAAGTCCGCCCTGGAAGCCCTGGCCCGCTTGGAAATGGAACCTTATGCCGACTGGCGCATGGATGCCCTGTCCGGCGGGCAACGCCAACGTGTCTTCATAGCCCGGGCCCTGGTATCCCAGCCGGAACTGCTGCTGCTGGACGAGCCGACCGCCAGTATCGACATGGAAGGCCAGGCCGACTTTTTCCACCTGCTCCAGGAACTGAACGCTTCCATGACCATAATCATAGTCTCCCATGACCTGATGCTGATGGCCACCCATGTCAAGTCGGTGGCCTGCGTCAACCAGCATCTGCATTACCACGACGCCTCTGCCATGGGCGGCAACCTGTTGACCGACCTGTGTCCCTCGTGCATCAAGGGCGCCCGCTGTCCCGTGGACCTGGTTACCATGTCCGCCACCAATTGTCCCCACGGCGGGCAAAACCGCCTGGAGAATGGAGATGATTGACGCCCTGCACCTCGAATTCATGCGCCACGCCCTGCTGGCAGGCCTGCTGGCAAGCCTTATTTGTGGAATCCTGGGGACCCTGGTGGTGATCAACAGGATAGTATTTTTGGCCGGAGGAATTGCCCATGCGGCTTACGGCGGTATCGGCCTGGCCTTTTTCATGGGCTGGTCCTACCTTGGCGGGACCCTGGCTTTCTCACTGGCGGTGGCCATGATCATGGCCGCCGTATCCCTGAAGGCCAAGCATCGGGCCGATACCATAATCGGGGTGATGTGGGCTCTGGGAATGGCCACCGGCGTCATCCTCCTGGACCTGACGCCGGGTTACAGCGCAGACCTTATGAGTTATCTTTTCGGATCCATCCTGGCGGTTGCCCCGTGGGAACTCTGGCTGCTGGCGGCCGTGGCCCTGGTTGTCACCGCCATAGTGGCCAGGTACTACAACGGCCTGGTCTTGATGTCCTACGACGAGGAATTCGCCAGGGTGCGTGGTGTTCCGGTGACTCCGCTTTACTTTTTGATAATCGGAATGCTGGCCGTTGCCCTGGTGTTGATAATCAGGATGGTGGGGCTGCTGCTGGTCATAGCCTTGCTTACGATCGCCCCCTTCGTGATGGAAAGGCACGCCC
>JALVRI010000454.1 GCA_027031325.1 Desulfobacteraceae bacterium | reverse complement strand
GCCCTTGAGACCATCAGGGACTACGATCTGGGTATCGACAACAACCTTTCATTCAGCGCCACCGATCACCAGGGGCTGGAGAGGGTTTACATCACGCGTATCGAAAACGGACGCTCGGTGTTGATCCAATGAATTTTGCATTGTTGCGAAGGTTCGAGCATACCAGCCTGAAGAACAAGATATTTCTGTCCACCACCCTGGTGATCCTGCTGATAAGCCTGGTGATCGCCCTGTTTACCCGCTGGATCCTGCTGTCCAGCCTGACCGGGGAATTAAAGCGCCGGGGATTGGGTATAGCCCACAGCCTTGCCGAAAGTTGCCGCACCTACCTGCTGACCCAAGACAGGGCTCAGCTGACCAGCCTGGTTTTTGACAGCCGCCTTGGTGACCGCCGCCAGTTGATTCATTACGTTTTTATTCACAACAAGGACCGCGAGGTGGTGGCCCACACCTTCATGAAACCATTTCCGGAGCAGCTTTCCCGGGCCAACCTGCTGGAACCCGAGGCTCCCTACCAGATCCGCCTCTTGCAGGCCGGCGGTACGGCGGTTTACGACGTGGCCGTGCCGGTCAAGGAAGGCATTTACACCATCGGCACGATTCACGTGGGGCTCTACAAGAAGCATATAGACCTGCTGATCGGCAAGTTGCGGACAACTTTCCTGGGTTTTTTATCGGCGGTGACGGTCATTGTCTTTCTGATAAGCCTGCGGCTTGCGCGCTACATCACCCGTCCCATCACTGAGCTGACAAAGGTGGCCGACGAAATCAGCCGGGGAAATTTCGACATTCAACTCGATCAGGGCAAGGCTGTCGACTGCCGCAGCCTCAAAAAATGCCGCAACAGGGATTGTCCGGCCTGGTCGGAGACAGCCATCGCCTGCTGGCACCTCAAGGCCGACGACGGCTCCTGTGCCGGATGCCGGATCTACCGCAGCGCGGTCCATGACGAGGTAGGCCGGTTGGCCAGCTCTTTTGGCAATATGACCCGCCAGATCCGAAATTCCCAGGCCAGGCTGAAAGAATCCGAGGCAAAGTATCGCTCTCTTTTTGCAAGCGGACCCAATCCCATTTTCGTGCTGGACCGCCGGAGCCTTGAAATTCTCGATGCCAACCCGATTGCCGAAGACGTTTACGGTTTTGAGCGCAGCGAGTTGATCGGGCGCCGTTTCAATGACCTGGGACCCTTCGATTTCAAGGACAACTGGCAAGAGTTGGAAAATGGCGCTGTGGGCCAACCGGTCATCGTCAGTTCCAAGGTCCGCTGCCTTACCAGAGACGGTGGCTTTTTGTATGTCAACGTCCATGCCAGCCTGGCAAGTTACCAGGACCGGCCGGCCCTGATCGTGGCCACTGCCGACATAACCGAACTTGTTGAAAAGGACAGTCAGCTGATCCAGGCCAGCAAGATGAAGAACCTGGGTGAGATGTCGGCCGGGATAGCCCATGAACTCAACCAGCCCTTAAATGCCATCAAGATGGGCAGCCAGTTGCTGGAACTTGTAGCCGAAGGACGCGTCTGCCTGGAAGAAGAAGATATTAAAACCGCGGTTTGCGAGATCAGCCGCCAGGTCAACAGGGCGGCCGAGATCATCCAGCGCCTGCGGGAATTCGGTCGCAAATCCGACCTGGAGAGGGAAAAATTTTCAATCAATCAGCCACTTGAAAGCGTGTTGCGGATCATCGGCCGCCAATTGGCCCTGCAGAATATCGAAGTTCTAACCGATCTTGACCACAATTTGCCCCCTGTCTGCGGACAGTTCAACCGCCTGGAGCAGGTTGTCTTCAACCTTCTGACCAATGCCCGGGACGCCTTGATGCTCAAACCGGACCACAACCGGGCCCGCCGGATAGATATCAGGACCTATCAAGAAGGAAAATGGGTGGTTTTGAGTGTTACCGACAACGGTATTGGTATTACCGATCATATCAAAGAAAATATCTTCGAGGCTTTTTTCACTACGAAAGAGATGGGAGAAGGCATGGGGCTGGGACTTTCCATCAGCGCCGGCATCATCCAGGACCATGGCGGCAAGATCCAGGTGGAAAGCCGGCCCGGCAAAGGTACAACTTTTTTCATCCGGCTTCCTGCCGCGCTCAGCCACCCATAAGCTCGATGAGCCGGCCGCTGGTTTCCCGCAGGTGCTGACTCATGATCTTGGCGATCTTGAGTACCAGTTGAATCCCCATTCCGGGCAGTTCGCGGTTGAGGCGGGCGAAATTTTCGGCGGTCATAACCAGCAAGGTGGCTTCGGTGCCCGTTACTGCCGAAGCCGAGCGGGGCTCCCCGTCAATGATTCCCATCTCCCCGATGGTGCGCCCGGGCCCCAGGGTGGCAATTCTGCGGGCCGTTCCGGAAGAAGCGAACTTGACCACGTGGACCGAGCCCCTTGCTATCAGAACCAGGTAAGGGTTCTTGTCACCCTCATAAAAAAGGAGGGTCTTGGCCGGCACCTGGTACACGTCCAGGTAAGCGGCCAGTTTTTTAAGCTGGGTAAAGCTGAACTGGTTGGCCCATTGGGTTGAATCGATCAAACGGGCTTTTTCGGTAAAGGTCAGGTTCATCCTGGAACGGGCCAGGAGGCCCTTTTGAGTGCCTTTGCCGGGATCGACAGCCATGGTCTGTTTCTTACCTCCTTGAATCTATATCGGCCTTTGGCGGCAAGGCTTGACCTTCGGCATCAGGAGAAAACCGCAAGCTACGAAACGGATGTCAGATCCGGCCGCATGAAAAAAGAGGGTGTTTATAAGCGGGGGTTGCAAGTTTTCTATATTGCCGCTACCTACAAAAAGCAGGATGGGAAAAGATCGGCTCTTGTGGTGACATTGAACCCGGATTTTGCACTTCAAATGCCTGAAAGAAACAATTTCATAGAATTGTTAAGTGGTTAGCATGTATTTGTCCCTGCCCGTGCCTTCACCCAAAAGGTGAAGTTCAATCGGTGAAAGTCTTGAGGCATTTGAAGCCCCAAGGGGCTGGCGATTTTACCGAATATGCTTTGTTGGAGGGCAGTTGAAGTACTAGAGCAGGTCTGCCTGCCCTGCGGCCTCGCATCTTCGGCAAACTCGCCAGCTGCAAAATCCGGATTGAAAAGGAGGACTTATGATCGAAGGTTGCAGTTTCGGAGCCATGATCATAAACGGCCGCAAGTATAACAAGGACCTGATCATATATCCGGACGGAAAGATCGAGGACGGCTGGTGGCGCAGCAGGGGGCATCGCTTGAATGCAGCCGACATCCAGCGCCTGATAGAAAGCGGACCCGAGGTTATCGTGGCCGGCACAGGGGTTTTCGGGCGGATGAAACCTGCAGACGGTCTGGCGGCCCATTTGGAGGAAATGGGAATCGCCTTTGTCGCCCTGCCGAACAAGAAAGCCATGGCCCGATTCAACTCCGAGCAGCGCGCCGGACGCAAGGTGGGCGGCTGTTTTCACCTTACCTGTTGAACCCGCTACCAAGCCGGCAATAATCTGTTGCCCATTTCGGATGACCAACATCATTCAGAGGAGGTTTTTTATGCTCACCAGCGTATCTACCGGCAAGGCACCGGCCGCCATCGGGCCGTATTCGCAGGCCATAACCGACGGCCGAACCATCTGGGTCGCCGGCCAGCTCGGCATGGATCCGGCCACCGTCGAACTTGTGAGTGACAAGCTTGAAGACCAGGCCCGCCAGGCCCTGGCCAATATGCAAGCCATCCTGGAAGCGGGGGGCTTCAGCCTGGAACAGGTTGTGGCCGTGGATGTGTTTTTGACTTCCATGGAC
>JALVRI010000453.1 GCA_027031325.1 Desulfobacteraceae bacterium | reverse complement strand
TAGAAAGGGCAAGTAACTATGCACGTTCCTGGCCCCCGTTGTGATGACAAGATGAGAAAGCACCGCCTGGGATATGAAAAGACGGTGCTTTCTTATTTGTCCAAATTCTGGCAGGCTTTCTTAACGGGCCGTTTTATAGTCTTTGAGGTATCTTAAGAATTCGGAATCTGTACTCAGGACAAGGGAGCTGTCCTTGCCCAGCGATTTGTCGTATACCTCGAGGGTCTTGATGAAGGAGTAAAACTCGGGATCTATGTTATAGGCTTGGGCGTAAATCTTGGTCGCTTCCGCATCTGCCTTGCCCTTGATCTCCTGGGAACGACGATAGGCTTCAGAAAGTATTTTTTTCAGGTCGCGCTCTTTTTCGCCGAGAATCTTGCGGGCTTCACCCTTGCCCTCGGAGCGGAACTTTTCGGCGATCTGTTTTCGTTCGGCTATCATTCGGCTGTATACCGATTCCCGCACCTCCCTGACGTAGTTGATGCGTTTTATTTTTACGTCCACCAGTTCAATGCCGAACTTGGCCAATTTCGGCTTGGCTTCTTCCATAATGTGCTCACTGATTTTTTCCCTCCCGATGGAGATCATGTAGGTCCGGGCCTCGTCGTCACGGAAATCCTCGAGCCCTACTTCAAAGGTGTCCAGTTCACGGTTGCTGTTACGGACAGCTTCGATAAGACGATTCGAGGTTATCATGTCACGGACGGCCGGATCTATGATCTCATCAAGCCTGTTCTTGGCTCTTGCCAGGTAACCAATTGATTTGAAGAATATTTCAGGATTAACAATTTTCCAGCGGGCGAAGGTGTCCACCCAGATATAGGTCTTGTCCTTGGTTGGTATCTGGCCCGGATCGCCGTCCCATTCCTGCAGGTTTTTGGGATAGAAAACGGCTTTCTCGATTATCGGCAGCTTGAATTTCAGCCCGGGAGTCATGATTGTGCGATTCAGCTTGTCGAACCTGGTGATTACCACCTGTTGGGTTTCATCAACCACGAAGGCTGATGCAAAAGCCAGAAAAACGACCAGGATTGCTACAACGATTATTAAGATGCCTTTTGATTTCATTTTCCAGATCCGATATTTTCTTGGCCGATTCGAAGAAGCGGCAGAAGATTTTTCTGGTTTTCATCGATGATGAACTTTTTGCCCAACTTGGGAAGCAGTTTCCCCATGGTTTCCAGGTAGAGCCTGCGCCGGGTCACATCCTTGGACTCCACGTAGGCCCGGTACATGGAAATAAAACGTGAGGCGTCACCCTTGGCGCGGTTGATACGATCCAGGGCGTATCCTTCGGCCCCTTTGATCATCCTTTCAGCGTCACCCCGGGCCGCCGGAATGGCCTTGTTGTAATCCTCTTTAGCCTGGTAGATCATCTTTTCCTTTTCCTGGATGGCCTGGTTGACCTCGTTGAAGGAGGGTTGGACAGGACCGGGTACGTTGGTCCGTTTCATTTCGACATTGACAATCTTGATCCCGGCTTCGGCCTTGTCCAATTCGGTCTGAAGGACCAACTGGGCCGCGTTGGCGATTTCACTCCGCTTGGTGATCACTTCGTTTATACTGCGATCTCCCACAATCAGGCGCATACTGGCCTCGGAAAGGTCGCGCAGCAGTCCCTGCACATCTTTGACCTTGAAAAGGAAATTGTAAGGATCCTTTATGCGGTACTGAACGATCCATGGCACCACCGCCACGTTGAGATCACCTGTCAGCATCAGGGAAGCTGTGGCGGCATCGCCTCTGCTGTAGCGTTTCAACACCCTATCGTCGGGTGCGCCGATACCGAACTCTTCCTTGTATACGCGATCGATTCTGACCTTGGTGACTTTTTCGATCCCGAAAGGCATCTTGAAGTTGAGGCCGGGCTGAGCGATGCGGACGAACCTGCCGAATTGCTGAATCACCCCGACTGAGCCGGACTCGATAGTAAAGATGGCCGAATAGACGGCAAACACGACGGCCACGACGATTACCGCGATGAAAGGCCCGCCTGGAACTTTCAACTTCTTGATTTGTTTGACGATCTCATCCACTTGGGGCGGTGGCCCGCCACCGGGGCTCTGCTGATGTTGTTGGTTTAATTTCTCCCAATCCCAACCCATTGTCCTAATTCCAATTCTGTACCAGGTTACAAGTTGACCCAAACAAAGGCCGGCTGAGCCTTAAGATTCCATAATCTTTAAAATAAAGAAAAGTGATGGGCCGGGTTACCCGGGACGGCCCGTCAGTATAGCGGCAAACATCAATTAAAGTAAGGGCCGCTCGAGCTCAAGTCAAGCAAAAAGGCTCGCGGATCCTGCTGGAGATTACTGCCGTCAATTTGGAGATGCCGGAGCCAATTACAACGGGTGAAAACCTGAAGTCAACCCAATTCAGGGGATCGCCGGGAAACTGTGGGCTGTGTTAAGGCGTCTTTGCGTCAGTATTGGTCGGTGGTTGGGGTTGCAATCGGCCGGCCGGAAGGATATTGGTGTCGCAAAGGAGCTTTCAAGAAAGGTGGATTTAGATGAGCCGAAAAAGAAAAAACAATCCCAACCTTGTCCCGATCGGCGGAATAATAGAAGATCTTATCATGAATATCCGCCCCCTGCGTGACCAGCAGATGGTTGAGATTTGGGACCTTTGGGACAAGGTACTGGATCGGTCCATAGTGGAGCATGCCAAGCCGGCCGCTTTCAGGGGAGGAAACTTGATCGTTCACGTTTCCGGCTCAACCTGGATTCAGCATCTGCGCTTTGTGGAAAAGCAGATAGTTGAAAAGCTCAACCAGGCTCGCGGAAACAGGATTGTTGAAAGAATTACATTTAAAATCGGCAAGCTGGGGTAAATCAGGTTTATGGACAATGGCTATACGGAGGATAGTTTTTTCAACGGCAGGCTGCTGATCCGTCAGCTTGCAAACGGCTATCGGTTTTCCATCGATGCGGTTTTGTTGGCCGAATTTTGCAAACCGCGGCCCAATGAGCGTATTCTTGATATCGGAACCGGATGCGGAATAATCCCTCTTTTGCTGGCCTGGAAGCATGCCGGCATCAGCCTAGTGGGGGTTGAAATCCAGTCCGGCCTTGCTGAGTTGGCCGATTACAACGTAAGGCAAAACGGGATGGAAGAAAGGATTGAGATCTTCCACGAAGATATTCAGGTTTTCAAACCGTCGAGGCCGGAGGAGCTTTTCGATGGTATCGTGTCAAACCCTCCTTATCGAAGGCCCTTGTCGGGCAGAATAAATCCAAATCCCCAGAAGGCTTTGGCGCGCCATGAAATTCTTATCACCCTGGACAAGCTGCTTGGAAAGGTGCGGGCATTGCTGCGGACAGCCGGTTGGTTCAGCCTGATATATCCGGCCGAGCGGATGGCGGAACTGTTTGGGGCCATGCGGCGGGTCAATATCGAACCAAAATGTCTGCGACCGGTCTATTCCACCATGGGGGCTCCGGCGCGCCTGGTCCTGGTGGGTGGGGTCAAAGCCGGCCGTCCGGGTCTGAAGGTGGAACAGCCGCTTGTAATCTACAATCCGGATGGGGGTTATACGGACGAGGTGGCGGCCATGATGTCAAGCTGAGGGATCAAACCACCTCCTTCAGATTTGTCTGGAATTCCAATACTGGTTATTAGCCGCTTCAGAGGATGGTTGACAGGGGGGAGGAAAAAAGTTACTAGCCCCGGTGAAGCAGATCTGAAAGGAGAGGTGGCCGAGTGGCTGAAGGCCCCGCTCTCGAAAAGCGGTATCCCGTTCACCCGGGATCGTGGGTTCGAATCCCACCCTCTCCGCCACATGATTTG
>JALVRI010000452.1 GCA_027031325.1 Desulfobacteraceae bacterium | reverse complement strand
ATATTGGAGCAGCTCACCCTGTTGGGGCCGGCGGGAAGGATATCGGCAAAAACATGGCCGAAAAGGTGGTCAATGACATGGTGGCTTATGGCCAAAGCATAGCCAAAAAACAAGGACGGAATGCTGAGTGGGTGGCAGATGCGGTGCGCCGGAGTGTCTCCATAACGGCCCAGAAGGCATTCGAAATCGGTGTTATTGACCTTATTGCCGAAGATGAGGCCGATCTGGTTCGGCAACTGGAAGGCCGCAAGATAGCCAAAAAGGGGGTTTTGCATCTGGCCGGGGCACGGCCGGTCGTGTTCAAGGAGAGTCTCCGGACCAAGATATTGAAATTGATCAGTAATCCCAACCTGGCATACATCCTGATGATGATCGGGCTGGCCGGCCTCTACTTCGAGCTTGCCCATCCGGGGGCAATCTTCCCCGGCGTGGTGGGTGGCATAGCCATCGTGCTGGCCTTTTTCGCATTTCAGACCCTGCCGGTGGATTATGCCGGGCTGCTTTTGATCGGGCTGGCGATCATCTTTTTCATCCTGGAAATCAAGGTTACCAGTTACGGCCTGCTATCTGTGGCCGGAATAGTTTCCCTCAGCCTGGGGTCGATCATGCTGTTCAGGGATGCAGGACCCATCTACCAGCCGGCCTGGCAGGTTCTGGTGACAACGGTGGTATTGATTTCGGTCTTTTTTATCACCATAGTCGCGCTGGTCGCCAGGGCCCAGATCAAAAAGCCGCTCACCGGTGCAGAAGGATTGCTGGACGAGATGGGGACGGTAAAGGAAGATATCGCCCCGCAAAGGCCGGGAAAGGTCCTGGTCCATGGAGAGCTCTGGCAGGCTGCAAGTTCTCAATACCTGCCGGCCGGAAAGAAGGTGAAGGTGGTTGCCGTTAACGATTTGGTGCTTACGGTGGCAGCCGTTGAAGATGTTTCAGACCCCCGGAAGGAATTGTGAAGCTGCAGAGAGCCAAACCAGAGCAGAGGAGAGGATCCAATGATTACGGGAATAGTTCTACTGGTTGTTTTGGCGATATTTATTTCGTCGTTTTTGAAAGTCCTGAACGAGTACGAGCGGGGAGTAATATTCCGGCTCGGCCGGGTAATCAAGGCCAAGGGGCCGGGGTTGATCGTGCTGATTCCGTTCATAGATAAAATGGTCAGGGTCAGCATGCGGCTTGTGGCCATGGACGTTGATCCGCAGGACGTGATTTCCCGTGATAACGTTTCAGTGCAGGTCAATGCGGTTATCTATTTCAGGGTGATAGACCCGATCAAGGCCATTGTCGAGGTGGAAAACTACAATTACGCCATGGCCCAGCTCGCCCAGACCACCTTGCGCAGTGTATGCGGCCAGGCCGACCTGGATGAATTGCTTTCGGCCCGCGACAAGATCAACACCCACTTGCAGGAGATCCTGGATACCCATACCGATCCTTGGGGGATCAAGGTTGCCACGGTGGAGTTGAAACACATCGATCTTCCCCAGGAGATGCAGCGAGCCATGGCCAAACAGGCCGAGGCCGAGCGTGAACGGCGAGCCAAGGTCATCAATGCCGAGGGTGAATACCAGGCGGCAACCAAGCTTGCCGAAGCCGCCGAGATAATTCACAGCCATCCCATGGCCTTGCAGCTGCGTTACCTTCAGACGATGCGGGAGATGGCCGCCGAAAACAATACCACCACCATTTTCCCCCTGCCCCTGGATCTTTTTCGGCCTTTTTTAAAGACCGCTGAAAAAAAAGAATCGTGATTTTAAAAGAACGATCATCTCACTTTTGTAAGCTCCGGCCACCCTCGAAGACGGTAGCTGGTTTACAAAGTGGGACGGCAGGTCAATCTGCCTGTTGACACACCTTGGCATATGGAGTTAATTAATACGCTTTTAGCGCGTTTGGATATAACTGCTTTGGAGGTTATGCTTGTTTGCCGGCCCATTGCTGATGCCGGAAGCCGGACGGCATTTCCACCCTACCATAGAAAGGAGAAGTTCAATGGCTGAAGATAGCAAGGCGGAATTCGAAAAACCGCTGGAGAAAATGACGGTCAAAGAATTGCGGGAAATAGCCCTTGAAATTCCTCAGATAACCGGCGTTCATGGGATGAACAAGCAGGATTTGCTGGTGGCAATCAAAGAGGCCAAGGGAATCACCGACGAACCCAGGAAGCAGGCCAGCGCCAGCATCAGGCAGTTGAAGGCCAAGATCAAGGAACTCAAGCTCAAGCGCAAGGAAGCCTTGGAGTCCAAGGATCGCAAAATGGCCACAATTTACCGGCGCCGGATTTCACGCCTCAAAAAAAAGACCCGCCGGGCGGCCTGAATGGTGCCGGATTCGGGCCTTCTATCCGTACCGGGATAAATCCGTTGGAGGCAGGGCTGTGAGTCTACCGATCCGGATGCAGTCGGAAACGGTTCCCGTGACGACACTGGCCTTCGATATCGATGGTGTCATCGCCGACACCATGGGCCTTTTCATCGATATTATTGATAAGTACCATGGTATCAAGCATGTCAGGAAAGAAGACATCCTGGTTTACCAGCTTGACAGGTGCCTTGATATCGACAAACAGATTATAAACGATGCTATTGAGCGCATCCTGGACGGTGGCTACGATCTGATCCTCAAGCCCATGAACGGTGCCAGGAAAGTTTTACGGAAGATATGCCACTTTCATTCTATGCTGATGGTAACCGCCAGGCCGCATGCAGGCCCGATTAAAATCTGGCTTGATCAGTTGCTTGCAGGTTGCCCGTACCGTTCCAGAATTTTGGCCGTAGGCACTCATGAGGCCAAGGCTGCGGTATTGAAAGATGCCGGAATAACCCATTTTGTCGAGGACAGGTTGGACACGTGTTACCTCCTTGACCAGGAAGGTATCGTTCCCATCCTCTTTCAGCAGCCATGGAACCGCCGATCACATCCCTTCATGGAGGTTTCAGGCTGGAACCAACTTGAAGCTCTTTTGAGCTGGACATGAAAGAACGCAAACTTACAACCTGGATCGCACGCTTTCTTGACACCCTGGAATCGGAGAAGGGCTATTCCCCCCATACCCGGCGGGCTTATGGCCACGATTTGGACCAGTTCGCAGCCTGCCTGGCAGGCGGTGGCCCGAGCCGCAAGGGGCGCAGGTCTTGCGGGCGGAAGTCGGCGGAAATTACAGTCGACGCAGTCGACGAGTTGGCCGTCAGGGGGTATCTGGCCTTGTTGCATTCGGTAAACTCCAAGGCCACCATTGCCCGCAAATTATCGGCCGTCCGTTCCTTTTTCGAATTCCTGATCAAACATGGAGTCCTGGAGAAAAATCCTGCCAGGGGCGTAGCTACCCCCAGGCACAAGCGGCCCATGCCGGCCTTTCTCTCTGTGGACGATGTTTTCAGGCTCCTTGACAATGCACCAGCCGGTTCATGGCTCAAATTGCGTAACCGCGCCATGTTTGAAACTCTTTACTCGACCGGGATAAGGGTTTCAGAGTTGACAGGCCTCAACCTGGAAGACGTCGACAAGCTCAACGGCTTGGTCAAGGTCAGGGGTAAAGGCAACAAACAACGCCTGGTGCCGATCGGTGCAAAGGCGCTGGAAAGAATCGAACTTTACAGACAGGCTGTTGGGAAAAGCGGGAAAGCAGGTTGTCAACCCGGTGACGCCCTTTTTCTCAACAACCGTTTCGAGCGAATCAGTACCCGCTCGGTAGCCAGAATCCTGAAGGACCTGGCGGCAAGGATAGGGCTGCCGGTACCGGTTTCTCCGCACGCCCTGCGCCACTCTTTTGCCACTCATCTTCTCAATGGGGGCGCGGACTTAAGGGCCGTCCAGAAGATGCTGGGACACAGCAGCTTGTCCACGACTCAGCGGTATACCCACGTCAGTATCGACCGCCTCATGGCTGTTTACGACAAGGCCCATCCCCGCAGCTGAAAGCGGACCGGGGCCGGCACAATTTCAGCGATCGACCGGAGAGTCCCAGATGCAATCGGATTCAAAGACTAATGGCGGAATTCATGGAACCACCATTTTGGCCGTCCGCCGTAAAGACAAGCTGGCCATGGCCGGAGACGGCCAGGTAACCTTAAATGACGGTATCTTGAAACACCATGCCCGCAAGGTGCGCCGGATTTACAACCAGAAGATCATAGTCGGCTTTGCCGGTGCCACAGCCGATGCCCTCCACTTGTCCGAGCGTCTGGAAGGAAAGCTGGAACGTTTCAACGGCAACCTTACCCGCAGTGCCGTGGAGCTGGCTCGCGACTGGCGCACCGACAAGTACCTGCGGCGCCTGGAGGCGATGATGATCGCCGCTGATGCCGAAAAGCTGTTCCTGATTTCAGGAAACGGAGATGTGATCGAACCTGACGCCGGGGTACTTTCGATCGGATCCGGGGCCCCCGCGGCCCAGGCGGCCGCCACCGCCTTGATGGAGCATACCGAAATGGATGCCGTTGCCATCTGCAAGGCGGCAATGGCCATCGCTTCCCGGATGTGCGTATATACCAATGACAGCTTGACCATGGAAACCATGGAAATTCCTTGATGGCTTCCAGCAATGGCAAAACCAGGACAGGGGTACAATGAAGCATCTGACACCGGCCCAGATTGTCAAGGAACTGGATCGTTACATAATCGGACAGGATCAGGCCAAAAGATCCGTGGCCATTGCTTTGCGCAACCGCTGGCGGAGGCAACAGGTCCCGGCGGATTTGCGGGACGAAATTGCGCCCAAGAACATAATCATGATCGGCCCAACGGGTGTGGGCAAGACTGAAATAGCCCGCAGATTGTCGAAACTGGCGGACGCGCCTTTCATCAAGGTGGAAGCGTCCAAGTTCACCGAGGTGGGCTACGTGGGCCGCGACGTCGAATCGATGGTTCGCGACCTGGTGGACCTGACGGTAAACCAGATGAGACTGCGTCAACAGCAGGCCGTGGCTGAAAAAGCCGGCCGGATGGCTGAAGAGAGGGTGCTTGACCTGCTTCTGCCCGCCTCCCACCAGCGCACTTCTTTTCATCCTGACCTGAGGAGCGGCAATACCAAGGTACAGCCTCCTGCTGGAGCGGATACCGCTGGTACCCGTGAAAAGCTGCGGCGAATGCTGCGGGATGGCAAGCTTGATGACCGGATTGTCGAGCTTGACGTCACCGAGCGATCGATGCCGATGGTGGAGGTTTTTTCCAACGTGGGAATGGAAGAGCTGGGGATCAACTTCAAAGACATGCTTGGCAATTTGATGCCCAAGAATGTCAAGCGCCGCAAGATGAAAGTTTCGGATGCCTTGCAGACTCTTGCGGCTGAAGAGGCCCAGAACCTGGTAGACATGGACAAAGTGGTGGAAGAAGCCGTCGGCCGGGTTGAGCAGGCCGGAATAATATTTCTTGACGAGATTGACAAGATCGCCGGCAAAAGCTCCGGCCAGGGACCCGACGTCTCCAGGGAAGGGGTCCAGCGCGATCTTCTGCCGATAGTTGAAGGCAGCACCGTCAACACAAAGTACGGGCCGGTACGTACCGACCATATCCTTTTCATAGCTGCCGGGGCGTTTCACACGGTGAAACCTTCCGATCTGATCCCCGAGCTCCAGGGGCGCTTCCCGATCCGGGTCGAGCTGGGTTCCCTGGGGGCGGATCAGTTCGTAAGGATTCTGACCGAGCCACGCAATGCATTGCTTTTGCAGTATATAGCCCTGCTGCGGACAGAGGGCGTGGATCTGGTCTTCGAAGACGATGCCGTGGCGCGGATAGCCCAAATAGCCGAACAGGTCAACCAGAGAACAGAGAACATAGGCGCCCGTCGCCTCCACACCTTGATGGAACGTTTGCTCGAAGATGTTCTCTTCGACGCTCCGTTTGTCGATCCTCCCAAGGTAGTGGTGGATTCCGCCTACGTGGAGCAGAAGCTGGAATCGATCATTGCAGACGAGGACCTTAGCCGCTATATTCTTTGAACCCAAATTTTGCCCGACAAATACGAATACCGGGACCGGCTCATATGAACAGCGACAAATTCCAAAACGCGGCCCATGTCTTGATAGAAGCCCTGCCGTATATACGGCGATTTGCCGGCATGACGTTGGTGATAAAATACGGCGGGCACGCCATGGTGGACGATACCCTTAAAGAGGACTTCGCCAGGGATGTAACCTTGCTGAAGTTTATCGGCCTCAACCCGGTAGTGGTCCATGGAGGCGGGCCCCAGATAAACGCCGTTCTCGAGCAAATGGGGATGAAACCGCGCTTTGTCCGTGGAATGCGGATGACCGACGGGCCTACCATGGACGTGGTCGAAATGGTATTGGGAGGGAAGGTCAACAAGGCTATCGTGGCCCAGATAAACCGCCAGGGCGGCAAGGCGGTCGGCCTGTCAGGCAAGGACGGGGATTTGATCAGGGCCGAAAAGATGCAGATTGTCAAGCCGTCAAGCGGTGATGCTCCACCCGAGATTATCGATCCCGGGATGGTGGGACGCGTAACCAGGATCAATCCCGAAGTCATCCAGACCTTGACCGCCCAAGGGTTCATCCCGATCATCGCCCCGGTGGGTGTGGGAAGCGATGGCGGGACTTACAACATAAACGCCGACCTGGTAGCCAGCCACATGGCAATAGCCCTCGGGGCCCGCAGGTTGATCCTGCTGACCGACGTGGACGGGGTTTTAGACGGCCGAGGCGAGCTTATCTCTACCCTCGATTCCGGGACAGCTGCCGAAATGATAGCCAGTGGCACGGTCAGCGGGGGGATGATTCCCAAGATCGAATATGCCCTCAATGCCTTGGAAGGAGGGGTCGAGAAAGTACCCATCCTGAACGGCAAGCGCAGGCATGCCATCTTGCTGGAGCTGTTCACCGACAAGGGAATCGGAACCGAAATTGTCCGTAGCGCTCCTTGAAATCCAACCTCCAACCAAGGCGAGGAAGACCATGAATCAATCCTTAGTCGAGTTGGCCGACCGTAGCATCGCTGCAACATACGCCCGTTATCCCTTGATGCTGGTCAAGGGACAGGGCTGTACCCTTTGGGACGACAAGGGGAGGTCCTATACAGACTTTGTGGCCGGTATCGCCGTCTGCAACCTGGGCCATTGCCACCGGCGACTGATAGCCGCTCTGGAAAGACAGGCCCGGGAGCTATGGCATGTATCCAACCTGTTTTATACCGGCCCCCAGGCGGAGTTGGCAGCCTGGCTGGTGGAGCGCTGTTTCGCTGAGCGGGTTTTTTTTGCCAACAGCGGCGCTGAGGCAAACGAGGCCGCCATCAAGCTGGCCCGCAAGTACTTCAAGGACCAGGGAGATCCCCGGCGCTACGAAATTATCAGCATGGAGCTTTCCTTCCATGGCCGCACCATGGCGACCTTGTCGGCAACCGGCCAGGACAAGATCAAAAAGGGATTCGATCCCCTGCTGGAAGGTTTTCGTTTCGTTCCTTTCAATGATATTGAAGCCTTACGTAAGGCCATGAGCCCTTCCAGCTGTGCCGTCCTGCTTGAGCCGATCCAGGGCGAAGGGGGGGTAAACTGTCCGGATCCGCAATACCTCCAACAGGTGAGGAAATTGTGCGATGAGCATGGGTGCCTGATGATTTTGGACGAGGTTCAGACCGGAATGGGACGCTGCGGCAGCCTTTTCGCCCACCAGTTGTTTGGAGTCGAACCGGACATAATGACTCTGGCCAAGGCCCTCGGCAACGGGCTGCCCATTGGCGCCATGCTGGCCACTGAAAAAGTAGCCCGTTCTTTTGAAGCCGGATCCCACGCAACAACTTTTGGTGGAACACCCCTGGTCACTGCGGTGGCCCTGGAGACCTGCCGTGTTATCGAGGAAGAAGGTCTGGTGGAGAGGGCCGCCGAACTGGGAGACTACCTCCGTTCAGGTCTCAGGAAATTGCAGGCGAGTCACGGGGTTGTCAAGGATGTGCGGGGACAGGGGCTGCTGGTGGGAGTGGAATTGAAAAAAGAGGGCGCCAAGGTGGTTGATGCCTGTCGGCAAAGGGGATTTTTGATAAATTGTATTCAGGACAAGGTTTTGCGGCTGGCACCGCCTCTGGTGATCCAGCGCGATGATATTGATGCCCTGATTGAATGCCTTGACCAGATTTTGCCGGCTTTGTGAGAGCAGGTCGTAAGGAGCGCCGGCCCGTAGTATTGATAAACCGGCCGCTGCTTTTGCAGCATGCCGGATTGCCAGAAACAAGGAGCAAGGGATTGAAACCAGAAATAAACAAAGTAGTACTGGCCTATTCCGGTGGTTTGGACACCTCTGTCATTCTCAAGTGGTTGATCGAAACCTACCATTGTCAAGTGGTCACCTTCTCCGCCGATCTGGGGCAACCGGATTCGATGGAAGATGTCGAAGGCAACGCCCTGCGCACAGGGGCGGTTAAGGCTTACGTAGAGGACCTGAAAGAAGATTTCGTCAGGGATTATGTTTTTCCGGCTTTCCGGGCCAATGCAATCTACGAGGGGCAGTATTTGTTGGGAACCTCGATCGCCAGGCCATTGATCGCCAAGCGCCAGATGGAGATCGCCGCAGCCGAAGGGGCCGATGCCGTGAGCCATGGTGCCACCGGTAAGGGAAACGATCAGGTCCGTTTCGAACTTGCCTATCTTGCCATAGATCCAAGGATCAAGATCGTCGCCCCCTGGAGGCAGTGGGAACTGAATTCAAGGACGGCCTTGATGGAATTTGCACGCAAACACGGGATACCGGTCCCAACCACTCACAACAAGCCATACAGTACCGACGCAAATCTGCTCCACATCAGTTATGAAGGAGGGGTTCTTGAAGATCCATGGCATGCCCCGCCGGAAGATATTTTTACAATGACCGTTTCGCCGCAGAAAGCTCCTGACGAACCCGAAGAGATTGAAATCGAGTTTGCGTCAGGTGATCCTGTGGCCATCGATGGCCGGAGGCTTTCACCGGCGGCAATGCTGGACGAACTGAATCGCCTTGGCGGTAAGCACGGAATTGGCCGGGTAGATATCGTCGAAAACCGTTTCGTTGGGATGAAGTCACGTGGCGTCTACGAAACCCCGGGGGGTACGATTTTGAGACAGGCCCACATGGCCCTTGAGTCCATAACCCTTGATCGGGAAGTCATGCATTTACGTGACTCGCTTGTTCCCAAGTACGCCGAGCTGATCTACAATGGTTTCTGGTTCGCGCCCGAGAGGCGGATGCTGCAAGCCTTGATAGACGAAACCCAGAAGACGGTATCGGGTGTGGTCCGACTGAAATTATACAAGGGTAATTGTATCGTTCTCGGCCGCAAATCGGATTATTCCCTGTACAGGGAAGAATTTGCCACCTTCGAGGCGGACGATGTTTACTCTCACAAGGATGCAGAGGGGTTCATCCGGCTCAACGCCTTGCGCCTCAGGATTGAAAGCCTGGTAAGATCGAAAATGCCGGGCTGAAATTTTGGTGATTCGGAGCTTTTGACAGAAATCCTAATACACGACCATGGTGATGGATGATGAAAGACAAGTTGTGGAGCGGCCGATTCTCGGAGCGTACAGACCACGGTGTTGAAAGGTTTACTTCTTCAATTCAAATAGACAAGCGTCTGTACCCCTACGACATCGAGGGGAGTATAGCCCACTGCCGGACATTGGAAAGGGCCGGAGTAATAAGTGCCCGGGAAGCGGATTTGCTGGTGGAAGGACTGGGGCGGATCAAGCGCGACCTTGACCACGGCGACTTCGATTTCGACGACAGCCTGGAAGATATTCACATGCATATCGAAGCCCGTCTGCTGCAAGATATCGGCAAAACCGCTCAGAAGCTGCACACCGCCCGCAGCCGCAATGACCAGGTGGCGCTGGATGTGAGGCTTTACCTGCGGGAGGCCACCTGGAAGGTCTTGGATGGACTTCACAAGCTGCGAGGAGCCATCGTCGAGTTCGCCGCCAACCATCTGGATACGGTCATGCCGGGTTATACCCATACCCAGAGGGCCCAGCCGGTGCTGCTGGCCCACCACATGATGGCATACTATGAAATGTTCAGCCGGGACCGGCGCCGTTTTGGCGACAGCCTGTCGCGAACAAACGTGATGCCCCTTGGAACGGCAGCCCTGGCGGGTACCACCTATCCAATCGACCGGCGTTATACCGCCAGCCTGCTTGGTTTCCCTAAAGTTGCGGCCAACAGCATGGATGCCGTTTCAGACAGGGACTTTATCATTGAGTTTGTCTCGGCCGCCGCGATTTGCATGATGCATTTCAGCCGCCTTTCCGAAGAGTTCATTCTCTGGTCTACTTCCGAGTTCGGATTTATTGAACTGCCGGATTCTTTCACAACCGGCAGCAGTATTATGCCCCAGAAGAAGAATCCGGATGTCTGCGAACTGGTCCGGGGTAAGACAGGGGTCATCTATGGCCACTTGATGGCTTTGTTGACCATGATGAAGGCCTTGCCCCTGAGCTACAACCGGGACATGCAGGAGGACAAGAAGCCGCTTTTTGAAACAGTAGACATCCTGCTTGATTGCATCGTTCTTTTCGAGCGCATGCTGCCCAAAATAGTCGTCAACAAGCAAGCCATGCGGAAAGCAGCTTCCGAAGGCTTCCTGAACGCCACCGATATGGCTGACTATCTGGTTGGTCGGGGCGTGCCTTTCCGCCAGGCCCATGCCTGCGTTGGTAAGGCGGTCAGTTATGCCCTTTCCAGAAACAAGGAGTTGAACCAGTTGAGCCTGGATGAACTCCAGCAGTTCGAGTCCGATATCTGCGAAGATATTTTTGACTACCTTACCTTGGAAAAGATGATCAAGAGACGCCTTTCAGAAGGCGGAACATCGCCGGAAAACGTCAAGAAGGCCATTGATGCAGCCAAGAAAGCACTGGAAGAAGAAAAACAGCCCCAAGCTTGATCGTTGGGGCAGGATAGAGGGAGAATCTGAATTAAAACTTGCAGGCTGTCGGAAGTTAGCCTGGTTATGGGTATGCCTGATCCTGCTCGCTTTGGGAGGCTGTGGGAAGAAAGGGCCCCCTGTACCTCCCCGGTGCCCAAGGCCACCGGAGCCAAGATGGATCGGGATCCTGCCCGACGGTCAGTCGGTCGTCTTGCGCTGGCGGATCGATATAAATACCGCCTTGAACGTGCGTGCTTTTCATGTCCTGGAAGCAGCCGATCGCCTTGATGAAAAAGAATGCCCGGGATGCCCGTTGAGGTTTAAACGAATTGGGGTCTTAAAGGCGGAGAAG
>JALVRI010000451.1 GCA_027031325.1 Desulfobacteraceae bacterium | reverse complement strand
CCAGTAGCTCTAATGGTAGAGCACCGGACTCCAAATCCGGGTGTTGGGGGTTCGAGTCCCTCCTGGCCTGCCAAAAAACTCTTCCGGCAAGTTAAGCCCCCAAAAAACCGCCTCACCGGCTGTTTACCAGGGTATCATCGATAACCTGTTTGAGCTGAAATGCTGAAAAGGGCTTCTGGATAAACCCCTCGGCCCCGGCATCCATGATTTCCTTGGCCGGACCTTCCATGCTATAGCCGCTGCACACTACGACCTTCAAATCCGGCCGCTCGGACTTCAAAAGCGGGTAAAGCCGGCTGCCTTCCATGTCGGGCAAAATTACATCCAGAAGCACAAAAGCGATCGGCCCGCCATAGGCGCGCAGCTTGCTCAGGGCTTCCCGGCCCGAAGAGGCCCGAATCACGGGGTAGCCGAGCTTGTTTACGATGGCACAGTCAACTTCCATTACAAGCTCTTCGTCTTCCACCACCAGGACTGCTCCAGCCGGCCTTTCGCTCTGGCGGCCTGAAGAAACGGCCTTTTTTTGATCCCTCCGGGGACGGGATGAATCGGCGGTGGGCAGGTAAACGCTGACCTGGGTGCCTTTGCCGGGAGCCGATTCGACGCCGATCCAACCGTTGTGCTGCTTGACAATTCCATACACCGCCGCCATGCCGAGACCACGACCCTGAAACTTGGTGGTGAAAAAAGGTTCGAAAATCCGGTTTCTGGTTTCCTCGTCCATGCCCGGTCCATCGTCTTCCACGACCAGTTGGACATAAGAGCCGGGCCTGAGACCTGCGTGACCGCCGGCAGCCACCTCGTCCAGCTCAACGTTGCGCAGCCTGATGGTCACCTTTCCATGGCCGCCCAAGGCTTCCGAGGCATTGGACAAGACAGCGGCCATCAGCTCCTGGATCTGGGTAATATCTACAATCACCGGTGCCACCTCATCGTCCAGCTCCAGCTCCAGTTTTATATCCGCTGAAAGGGTATGGCGCACTATCCGCAGGATATCCAGGATGAACTGCCGTGTTTCGACTGCCTGGGCCTGGTATTTTCCTCCCCGGGCATAGGCCAGCAGCTGGCTGGTCAACTGGACCAGGCGCTTACTGGCCTGGGCAATAGGCCCAGTGTATTTTTTCAACGGTTCAGAGGCAATCTCACTTGTTTCCAGCATTTCCAGATTACCCAGAATGACCGCCAGGGCATTGTTGAACTGATGGGCGATACCCCCGGCCAGGGTGGAAATGGTCTGCATCCTGCGGGCCTGTTCAAGCCGGCGTGAGGCAAGCTGGCTTTTCAAATCGTCACCAACTGCAACGGCAAAGGCAAAAGCGCCTGCAAACTTTCCATGGCCGTCGAAATCAGCCACCATCGAGACCAGGACATCAAGCTGCTTGCCGTCAGGATTAAGCAAACGCAAACGGCGTCCTTCGATCCGCGCTTCAGTCTGTAAAGCGTTCTCCAAATCCTCGATCAGCCGGCCGGAGCCGGGCAAGGCGAAAAACAGATCCAGCCGCTTACCGATCACCTGGTCTTTTTTGTATCCCAGTGATTCCAGCCAATACTGGCTGGCCAAGGTAATTGTCCAGTTGCCATCCAAGACCCACATGATTGCCGGAGCGTTTTCAAAAAATCTTTTGAGCAGCGACCTTTGCCTTTCAAATCCGGCCTCGATTTCCCTCTCCCTGGTAACATCCCTTCCGCATCCCACGGTGCCGATCATGATGCCCCGATCGTCTATGAAGGGAGCCTTGTGGACATCCAGAACCAGGGGCCGGTTGCGCACCAGGCCCTCTTCCAAAAAACGTCCGGCGGCTTTGCGACTTTTGGTCAGGGCGTCTGAATCCACGCAAATCTGTCCAAAAGTATGTTGGAAACCGGCCTGGCGTTGCCTGCGGGCAAAATACAGATCTGTTTTGCCGATCGCTTTTTCAGGATGACCGCACATCAGGAGCTTGTCACACATGGCCTGGTTGACGAACATGTATCGGTCCTGCATGTCCTTGGCCCACACCAGGTCGGGAATATTGTCGGCCATCATCCTCAAAAGCTTGTAAAGTCCCCGGTAACGGGCTTCACTTTTGCGGAGGGCAAGCTCGGATTCTAATTTGCGGTATTCGATGGATATCAGCTCGGAAACCAGGACAAGGACCTTGAGATCAAGGCCGTCGAAAGTCCGGCGTTGGGTAAAAAAGACGGCCAAGGCTCCTTGCAGTTTGCCTGAAACCAGCAAGGGGCAGCCAAGATAAGCCTTGATGGCAAATTTTGCGACCATGGGATCCCGGCGGCCGAAACCGGTCTCGTCCAGGTCTGCGATGGCCACTGGTTCCTTGCCACCCTTGATGGTGGTGGCAAACACCAGGTTGTCATCAAGCAAAAGTTGCGCGGGAAAGTTTTGCGGTATTCTCCACCCGCTTCGGCAAACAAGCCGCGGCTTACGTTTGTCCAGATCAAAACAGGCAACAAACGCCGATCGGAAGATAGCCTGGGTTTGGCTGAGAATCAGCTGAATGTTATTGTTGGAATCGTCTTCCAGTCTGCCGACCAGATCTATCAATTGCTCGATCAGCGCAGGGGAATAATCGGCGTTTGCAAAAGTACTCAGGGGCCAGCAATCACTGTGGCCTTTAGTGGGGCGCATTTTAACTCCTCGTGGGACCTGCGAGCCTGGATCCAAAAAACATATATATTTTATCAGAAAAAACACAACCGACAAGACTTTCCTGCAACCGCCGCCCTTATAAATCGCTCCGGCTCAGGGCTTGCCGCTGACCAATTGACCGTCCGGGTTGAAAAAGGAAGCAAATTCCGGATCTTCATGGACAATGACGGCAAAGCTGCGCTTTGAACAGAGGTTGATCCAATAAAAAATTGACAAAACAACGGCGTAACTTTTATTATTTAGATCCATTATCAAACAACCTTTTTGGGCAGCAAAGTTCCCGCTCTTGAACGGGGCATGCACATTGTCTTTCCTCTGCCAACCCGACGAAATTTCTTCTTGGACTCGATACGGTGAAGTCCATTCTTGGCATCGGGGATGATGCCAGGAACGAACTGGAAAAAGGTGAACCATGAAAAAAGCATTTTTCAGGCCCTGGCCGGCTGTCATACTCGTCCTGGGCTTTAGCCTGGTAACCTTTGCAAAAGGAGCAATTACGATGAATATAACCAGCTCTGCCTTCGGCAACGAGGAGAAGATTCCTTCCAGGTATACCTGCGACGGTCGTGACCTTTCCCCGCCCCTGGCCTGGGAAAAGGTTCCCGAGAAGGCCGAAAGCCTGGTCCTGATCTGCGACGACCCGGACGCTCCCATGGGAACCTGGGTCCACTGGGTGTTATACGATCTTGAACCCCGGCTCAGCGGCCTGCCGGAAGGGGTCGAGCCGGTAGAGCATCCGGCCGTCGGCGGTACCCAGGGAAAAAACGATTTCGGCCGCCTGGGCTACGGTGGACCCTGCCCTCCCTCAGGCACCCACCGTTACTTTTTCAAGCTCTACGCCCTGGACACAACCTTGAACCTTCCGGCCGGGAAAACCAAAAGCCAGGTCATGAAGGCCATCCAGGGCCACGTGCTGGACGAAGCCGTTTTGATGGGCACCTACAGCCGGAGATAACTTCCCCGGTATGACCTCGCGGATCCCAAAATCCATCCCGGTAACGCTGGCGGGAGTCCTCCTGATCCTGATCGCCGGCCTGGCTGTCCACTTGGCGGCCAACGATCAATCACCAAGGCTGCAGCTTGAAAAACGCAAGGCTTGCAGGGGCTGCGACCTTCACCAAATAGATCTTTCAGGAGCCCGCCTGGC
>JALVRI010000450.1 GCA_027031325.1 Desulfobacteraceae bacterium | reverse complement strand
AAAATAAAAACTTCAATGCAGCGCTTGGAATTTATAGTGATTAAATGAGTGCAAGCGCATGCCAAGACAGTGCACCAGCCGCCAAACCGCTTTGCTTTGTTTGCGGTTTGGCGGCTGGTGGCTATGGCGTGATTTCACCCCTTTAGTAGATGAATATCACAGACTAAAATTGCTCAAGACAAAAATCCAACAACGCCGGGATCTCAATAGCATTTGAAATTCCAAAAGAAGAATTCTTGCGGCCGCCCGGCCGTCAAAGATCATTCTTCTTGCATGGCGGCGTGGGCCGCTGCCAGCCGGGCGATGGGCACCCGGAAGGGTGAGCAGGAGACATAATCAAGGCCCAGCTTATGGCAGATGGCAATTGAGCGTGGATCACCCCCGTGCTCGCCGCAGATTCCACATTCCAGATCCGGCCTTTGCCTGCGGCCTTTGCCTACCGCGATGCGCATCAGTTCCGCTACCCCATCGGCATCCAGGGTGGCAAAAGGATTATCAGGCAGGATGTGGTTTTCCATGTATTCTATCAGAAAGCCCGCCTCGGCATCATCCCGGGATATGCCGTAGGTGGTCTGGGTTAGATCGTTGGTGCCGAAGGAGAAGAATTCCGCGTACTCGGCAATCTGGTCGGCCGTCAGGGCGGCCCTGGGAAGTTCGATCATGGTGCCGAAACGGTACTCTATTTCCATCTTTTGTTCTTTCATCACCTTCCTGGCCTCTTGTTCGAGGGCGGTCCGCTGGACTTTGAGCTCGTTGAAATGGCTTGTCAGGGGAATCATCACCTTGGGAAGAACCTTGACGCCTTCGCGGGTTACCTGGCAGGCGGCCTCGAATATGGCCCGCACCTGCATGGTGGTCAACTCCGGGATATGAATTCCAAGCCTGACGCCCCGCAGGCCGAGCATGGGGTTTTGTTCCCGCAAGGCCTGGGCCCGGCTGCGGATTTTCTCCTTGAGCCTTATTTGTTTAAGCAGGTTGTCTATTTCGGCCAGGTTGTCGGCGTGCTTGATCCGCAGCTTGAGGTCGGAAAGATCGGTCATCAGTTCCACAAGGTCGGGCAAAAATTCGTGCAGTGGGGGATCGATGAGCCTGATTATCACCGGCAGACCGTCCATGGCGCGGAAAAGACCGGCGAAATCCTCTCGCTGGAAGGGCAGCAGGGCGTCCAGGGCCTCCCGGCGTTCCACCGGCAGATCGGCCATGATCATCTTCTGAACCAGCGGCAACCGTTCGGTTTCGAAAAACATGTGTTCCGTCCGGCACAACCCGATGCCCTGGGCTCCGTATTCGCGCGCCCGCAGGGCGTCATCGGGATAGTCGGCGTTGGCCCAGACCCCCAGCCGGCGGATTGAATCTGCCCACCCCAACAGCTTGATCAACCATGGATCCTTGATGTCGGGGACCAGGGTGTCGAGGCGGCCTTTGAACACCTCGCCGGTGTTGCCGTCGATCGAAATCCAGTCACCCTCGTGGATCACTGTCCCGGAAACATCCATCCGGCGCTTGCGCAAATCGATTTCCAGTTCGGATACCCCCACCACCGCCGGCTTGCCGAACTGGCGGGCCACCAGGGCGGCATGGCTTGTACGGCCCCCCCGGCTGGTCAGGATTCCCTTGGCCGCCAGCATACCGTGGACATCGTCCGGCTTGGTTTCGGGCCTTACCATGATTACGTCTTTACCTTCGTCCCTGGCCCACTGCTGGGCCAGGTCAGCCTCGAAGGCCACCTGGCCGCAGGCGGCACCGGGGGAAACGTTGAGCCCCTTGGCCAGCATCAACCCCTGGCCACGGGCCTTCTGGATGGCCTTGGGATCGAATTGGGGATGGAGAAAAAAATCGACTTGCTCGGGACTGACCCGCTGAACCGCTTCTTGCCTGCTGATCAATCCCTCTTCGGCCATATCGACCGCTATCCGCACCGCGGCCTGGGCCGTCCGTTTCCCGTCCCTTGTCTGGAGCATCCATAGCTTGCCGTTTTCGATGGTAAACTCGATATCCTGCATCTCACGGTAGTGATTTTCCAACTTGCGGGCGATCTGCTGGAGTTGTTCCCAGGCTTCGGGCATATCCTTGGCCAGTTCATGAATATCCTTGGTCATCCGGATGCCGGCCACCACGTCTTCGCCCTGGGCGTTGATCAGGTAGTCTCCCTCTATTTGAGGCTCGCCGGTGGACCCGTTGCGGGTCATGGCCACCCCGGTTGCACTGTTTGAGCCCAGATTGCCGAAAACCATGGTCACCACGTTGACCGCGGTTCCCATGTCGTGGGGGATGCCGGCGGCGTTGCGATAGTCCACTGCGCGTTTTCCGTTCCAGCTCTTGAAAACAGCCTCGGTTGCCATTTTCAGCTGTTCGTGAGGATCCTGGGGAAAGTCCACCTGGGTGTGGCTGCGGAAGATTGTCTTGAACTGGTTGGTTACTTCCTGCCAGTGCTCGGCTCCAAGTTCAGCATCGGTCTCGACTCCCGCAGAGGCCCGCATCCTGGTTATGACTTCTTCGAAAGGCTCGTCGGCTATTGCCATGACGACCGAACCGAACATCTGGATCAGCCTGCGGTAGGAGTCGTAAACAAAGCGCGGGTCATTGGTCAGTTTTATCATGGCTTGAGCGGTTTCGTCGTTGAGCCCTATATTGAGGACCGTGTCCATCATTCCGGGCATGGAAAATTTCGCTCCTGAACGGCATGAGACCAGCAGGGGGCTCTGTGTACCGCCAAACTGCTTGCCGGTGGCCGACTCTATCTTGCGTAAAGCCTCGAGCTCCTGCTCCCACATTCCGGCCGGAAAGACCCCTCCCGCGGCCAGGTATGCGTTGCATGCCTCGGTGGTGATGGTGAATCCAGGTGGCACCGGCAACCCGATCCGCTGCATTTCGGCAAGGTTTGCTCCTTTGCCGCCGAAAAGGCCCCTTACCGCCTCCCAGTCACCTCCAACGTATTGTTCCGCCAGGTCGACTTCTTCGAACAAATAGACCCATTTCTTGGTTTCCATGGTCATTCCTTTCCTCTCTTTTAAATTTAGCGAGTCTTCAATATGTAAGCCCGATACAAAACATATCGAGCCGGTTGCCCGGAAGTTCATGGCCGATCGTGGTTACTGGATTCTGGCAGGTCGGTCATGCCTTGAACGTTGAAAGGATTCCACTTGCCGTCTGTCAGGTGATCGCTCGGATAATCAAGGCAACGGGAGAAAAGGGCGTTCAAGAATCAGAAAGCCTGCCTGCAAGGTGAGACTAAAGTATAACCGAAATTTGCCAAAAAAGGAAGACCATGCCCGCCAACCAAAGCAGCTTCGCAAAAATCGCAAGCCCCTTGCGGCTTCAAAGACTTCAGGATTTTTCACGGTGAAGCTCGGTTCCGAGTTTCCCTAAAATTTTCTGCCGAGCCGGTTTGGAGTGATGCGCCAAACAGGGATGCAAGTTTTGACCTGTCCGTTCAAAAGTGGTAGTTGGTGGACTTGACGCAAGATAGAGACCGGTTTTGGCGGACCTTGAGTTGAGGGGAGCAGATGCCCGCAAAAAAGTGCAAAGCCCTGATCGGGATTACCTGTTCGCGGTTGGTTGGAGCCGCCTGGAGCAAGCTTTCCAAGGGCCATTTCATCAACTATACCCTTGAAGCCTACGGCCGGGCGGTTGCCGCCTGCGCAGCAGCCCCCGTGCTTGTCCCGCTTGGCCAGTTTGGCGCCGGTCTTGAGCTTATCCTGGAAAGGCTGGACGGCCTTATCCTCAGCGGTGGGCCGGATGTGCACCCTCGTCATTACCGGGGCATGCCCCTTGCCGGCCTGGGGGATGTGGACGATGAACTTGACCGGATGGAGCTGGAGCTGGCCGGCCTGGCGCTTGCCAGGGACATTCCCATCCTGGGGATTTGCCGTGGACACCAGATCCTGAACGTAGCTTGCGGAGGCAGCCTCTTCCAGGATATAGCCGGCCAGGTTCCAGGCGCCCTTTTGCACAATCCCGGCATCGACAAGGGAACCACCAGTCACACCATCAAGATTGAGAAAGGTTCCCTGCTGTACCGCATAATCGGCAAGGATGAAATCTGGGTCAACGGCCGCCACCACCAGGCGGTAGAAAAGGTGGCACCCGGTCTTAAGGTCAGCGCCGTTGCCCCGGACGGGATTGTCGAGGCCCTGGAAGACCCCAGCCGCCGTTTCGCAATCGGTGTCCAATGGCATCCCGAAGGTACCTGGAAGAACGATCCTTATTCCTTGAGATTGTTCGAGGCTCTGGTGGAGGCTTGCGGGGCCTGAAAAACGGTGGCACCCTGTTGGCAGGTAGTGGTGTTGATCTTTCGGTTGTTAAAGGAGAAGGCGGCATGGGATTTTGGGATGATGTTCGGTTTGCCAACTTGACCCCGGAAGAAGTCGCCACCATCAAGGCTCTTGAAAAGAAACTGGGTGACGACATCAGGCTGGTTGCAGTCAGAAGTACGGCGGTTCTGTACGTCCTGGAAGCCAAGATGGCACCCAATCAATGGTTGCGGGTCGACCGGGCCTATCCCCAGATCGAAAATTTAAAAGCTTACTACAACGATTACGAGGTCGCCAAAGACTCCAAGGCGGCTTTGAAACGGTTCCTGATCAACAACAAGCTGAACTTGCGCAAACGCCCCATCCGCATCCGCCAGATAGTGGATACCGAGGCGGTAAGCCGCCGTCCATAATGGCGCCTGATCACCAGGAAATGGAAGGGCGGTTTCCGAAATGCTCCTGCAGGACCTTGTAGTAAGTCCGGATGCGGTCAACGTAGTGGACAGCCTCTTTGCCCCTGGCATAGCCATGGGGCAGATGGCGGTAGTATTTTTTTTGCTGCAACAGGGGTAGAACGGTTCTTATGGATGGCCAGGTGTCAGCCGATTTGCCCAGGCGGGTTGCCAGCAGGCGGGCATCCTGTAGATGGCCGAATCCAAGGTTGTAGGCCGCCAGGGAGAGATAGGTACGATCCGGTTCCGGAACCCTTTCTTCTATTCGGCTGTGGAGGCGGGCAAGGTAGCGGGTCCCGGCAAAGATGGATTCCATGGCCGCCATTCTGTTTTTCAGGCCCATGTCGCGGGCCGTATCAAGAGTCAACATCATCATACCTCGCACCCCGGTAAAGCTTCTGGCCCGCGGGTTCCAGTGGGATTCCTGGTAGGACTGGGCAGCCACCAGCATCCAGTTCAGGCCATACTGGGCTGCGGCCTGCTTGAAGTATTTGATATACCTGGGCAGGTGGCTGGTGATCTTTTTCCTGAAACGGACAAGGTCCACGTAGTCGAAACGCTCGAGGTGGCCGTAGTAATGCCTGATCAGTTCGCGGATCAGGTCTCCGACCTTTGGAAGGGCAAACCATTGTTCCACCGCTTTTTGCAACTTGTTCTTGTGCCGGCCTATGGCCCAGCGTAATTGCTGAGCCGGCTCGATGCTGAAATGAACCACCAGCTCGGGGTACAACCAACGGTTGCCGGTGAAAGTGTTGGATTCGACCACGGTCAGGTCGGCCGACCGTTTTTGGACCAAGTCAAGCAGGTCCTCTGAGCTGTAGGTCGAACGCAGGATCCATTGGGCTGAAGGGACCTGCCGTTTCAAGCTCTCCAGAGCTTCCTGCCTTGCGCTGCTGGGAGCGTACCAGATGGAGCGGCCCTTGAGATCGGCCGGCCTGGTAACATCCGGTCTTCCCCGGCGTCCAATTACCTGTTGGTTTACATTGAGATATTCCGGGCCGAGGTATACCAGCGGAGCAACCTTGCTGCCGAAGGGGAATCCGGGGGCCAGGATATCACCCTCTCCCCTTGCCAGGGCGGCTATCATGTCGACCTCCTCTTCCTTTGTCAGTATCTTGAGATCGACTCCAAGGTGGTCTGCAAAAGCTTCTGCCAGATCGTGTTCGAAACCTTCAGGCCCGTTTGGCCCTTCATAATATGTCGTAGAACCGTAGCGGGTGATCAATATCAGGTGGCCCCTGTCCCGGATGGCTTCAAGATCGTCGCGGATGATATTGCATCCGGCCAGGAGCGTGAGAGTTATGCCCACCAAAGCCAGGCCGGCAAGGCAAGCCAAGAGGATATTGATACCACCTGGAAAAAGTGGCGGAGTACGTTTTACTGCAAGCGAGCGACTGTCTTTTTCCGGATTTTCATTCATGCCCGGCCTGATGGACGATTACAATAATTGTCTTCTTCGAGCCGGTTTTCAGTTTTGGCAGGAGTATTTGCCAAAATAATCCTGGCGTCTGTCGCCACGCAACCTGTCGGGCTGCACAAAACCGGGTTGAGGTCCATGGAGTCGATCAGATCGCCCATTTTGACCACCAGCTTTGAAAAGCATAGCACCAGCTCTACCAGGGCTTCGATGTTCACGGGAGGGTTGCCGCGGAACCCGGTCAACAATTCTCTGGCCCGCAGGCAACGGATCATCGAGCGCACGTCATGGTCTTTGACAGGTGCCATCCGCAAGCTGATATCGTTGTATATTTCCACCCCCGTTCCTCCCATCCCCAGCAGGACCACCGGGCCGAACTGGGGGTCTGTCCTGCCTCCCACGATCATTTCCAGGCCCTGCTCCATGGTTTCTACCAGCACCGCCCGGCAGCCGGGGATTTCAGTCAGGCGGCCATAGGCTGCTTGCAGGTTCGATTCATCAGCGATGGCCAGGATAACGGCCCCGACGTCGGATTTGTGGATCAGGGTGGGACCGACGGCCTTGGCCACAACCGGGAAACCGAGTTTGCGTCCCGCGGCCAGGGCTTCGGGGAGTGAGCGCACAACTTTGCCCTTCGGAACAGGGATGCCTGACAGCTTAAGTATCCGCTTGGCATCCGGCTCCAAGACCCAACCGTAGGGCCTGGAATCTTCCAGGATTTGCCTGATGGTTTTTTTCAACATGGCTGGCACCTTCTCAAGGCTTCGAGCATCAGGACGGCCCCTTCGATCGAATTTGACACCGGGACCCGGTTGAGTTCAAAACCTTCGATCAACATGCGGTATTTTTCTACATGCGGGACGTAGGCCACGATGGGCATCTCCTGGTTGCGATCGACGTGGCTGAGGCGTGCTCCCAGGTCGGATGATATGCCCGGCGAATATGGCAGCAGGGACAGCAGGATGCAATCGATGGCCCTGGTTTTGAGCAGGCCGTTGGCAGCGGCAATGAAGTCATCGTCCCTGGCGCTGCCGGTAAGGTCGACCGGATTTTCCAGGGAAGCAATCTCCCGGATGGAGGACGACAGCCCGGTGCGGATCTGCTCTTTGGCCGTTTCGTCCAGGGCCGGCACCTGGAGGCCATGGGCGGTGCAGGTGTCGACAGCCAGTACGCCGTGACCGCCGCTGACGGTTATTATTCCCACCTTTCCCTCGATGGCCTGCTTGTAACAGCTCAAGGATTCGCAAAAGGATAGCAGTTCGTATTCATTGCGGGCTTCCACGATCCCGTGCTGGGCCAGGACCTGGGAAAAGACCGCGTAATCGCCTGCCAGGGAAGCCGTATGGCTGGAAACCGCCCGCCTGCCCTGATTGCTTTTACCGGCCTTCAAGACCACCACCGGTTTGGAACACTTGCTGGCCAGTTCAACAAAAAGGCGGCCTTCGCGGTGTGCAAAGCCCTCTATGTAAAAGGCGATCACTTCCGTGGCAGGGTCGCGGGCCAGGTAGCGTAACAGGTCGGTTTCCCGTACCAGGGCCTTGTTGCCGATCGATACAGCCAGGGAAAGTCCGATTCCCTGGCCGGCGAACTTGACCATCTGGTCGACCAACACCCCGCCGCTTTGGCTTACCAGGGCCACGTTGCCCTTCATTGGTCTGACCAGCCGTTCGCCCGGCAGGAAAAAGGTGTCGAAACGGTCGGGAACGTAGATTCCGAGACAGTTGGGGCCGATGAAAGGAAAGCCGGCTTCCCCGGCCAGGCAGGTTATCTGCTCCTGCAGGTCCCGGCGTCCACTTTCGGCGAAACCTCCGGATATGATCGTCGCGGCACCTGCGCCACAGGCGATACAATCCTCGAGGATGGCCGGTACGTGAGGGGCCCGGGCGGCTATTACGACGTGGTCGGGCCTTTCGGGCAGGTCGGCCAGGCTCTTGTATACCTTGTCCCTTATGATCCGCCCTCCCCTGGGATTGACCGGGTAAACCTTGACCGGGTAGCGCAGGTTGAGTTTGTTGAAAATAACGTTGGCCGGATGGCTCGCATTTGTGAGGGATACTCCCACCACAGCCATGGTTTTGGGGGCGAACAGGGGTTTGAAATCTGTTTTCATGCCTTCTCCATTGGAAAACGGCCAGCTGCTATCTGCAACCTATTACATGCCGCCGGCATGGTCAAGCAAGCCGGGTACTGAAAAAGCAACTCCTGGTGAAGTGGCCGGATAGCCGATATGTGGATTTCTGATTCGGCAAACTGGCAAGCTGCAAAATCCGGGTTTACGGGGAAGCGCCTTTTTCCAGAGCATCGAGTTTTTTAAGCAGACGGCGGGCGTTGGCTATGTCGCGGCGTGCCTTGTCGAGGCTGGGATTCAGGCGCAGCGCGGCCTGCCATTGTTCGATGGCCAGTTCCAGTTCCTCGTTGAGGAAATACTTGACACCGTTACGGTAATGGGTTTCGGCAGCGGCATTGAGCCGGAGCTGGGCATCGTTGATCAGGACGGCGGTGTCTTCGTAGGCCGGGTCGATGGTTTCCAGGACCGAGATGGCTTCCTGGTCTTTACCTTCGGCCAGCAACTGGTTGGCAATGGCATAGTTGGTCGCATCCATCAGGGCCCGGGCGGCCTTGTTTCCCGGATCAGAGGTCAGTATCTCTTCCACTACCGTGCGGGCCTCCTGGTAGGCGCCTTCTTCAAGCAGCTTGCGGGCGAGCTTGAGACGGTCTTCCTTGGCCTGGCTTTTCAGATTTTCCCTGGCCCGGGCCATGGCTTTGTCGCGACCCTTGAAACCGGGCCGGACCCGTTTGAGCCTTTCCAAGGCCTCCCAGAACTGTCGGCGTTGCATAAGTTCGACCGCCTGGCGAAAATAAACCTTGTCGGCCAGCCGGCGGGCCTGCTCGTAATGCGGGTTTCCAGCCCCGATCTGGTTGACCAGTGCCAGGGCCCCGGCAAGATCACCCTGGCCGAATTTCCGGCGGGCTTCAGCAAGCAGTTGCTGGATGGCGCTGGGGGGCTTGAGATATTCGTCCGGCAAGGTGGGAAGCACCAGTACCTTGCCGGGGAAGATGGGTCCCCGGGGATCCAGGTCGTTGAAGTAGGCGATAACCGGTGCCAGCTCGGCGTCTTTGTATGTCTTGTAGGCGATGCTGCTCAGGGAGTCACCTTTCCTGATGCGATACGATACCTGTTCCTTGCGGTGAAGCCGGTTTTTCAGGTAGTCCAGCGCTCCGCGATGATCATGCCTGTAGCGCAAAGCTATCAGGAATTGAAGCCGGGCGCGGGCAAAATCACCCTGCTGGTAGGCGCTGACACCCTTCAGGAAATGCTGTTGGGCTCTTTTGCGGGCTGTCTTTTTAAGCTCGATTATGGCTTTGCCGGCATCCTTGTCATCAGGTTCCAGGCGCTGGACGGCCTGCCACAGCACGATGGCCTCGCCAAGACGGTCTTCCTCCTGCTTGGCGATTGCAAGGTCGCGCCAATGTCGGGCCGGAGAGCCCATGGATGCCTTCAGCCTGCTAAAGGTTGAACCACAACCGGCGGGCATCCAGGCCAGGCAAGTGGCGACTATCAGGCACAAAGGGCGCTTCATCGCAACTCCAACGGCTCGAAGACTTTAAGGTTCTTGGCGAACCGGTTTAGATCGTAGTGGCCGTAAATCATCGAACGCCTGATCTTGAAATTGTCCACGAAAAACGGGTTGCTGCCACGGTTGAGGGTGAAGCCGGCCCGGTATCCAAATTTTTTGGCCATGGCGATTACCAGGTCATTGGTTTTACCGAAGGGATAGGCCAGGTAATTGCAAGGCTTGCCGATATTTTTTTGGATGAGGGCCTTCGATTGGCCAAGCTCCCGCTCAAGGGTCATGATGTGATCCTGCAATCTGGCATCGGGAGCCAAGCGGGTAAGATTCGGAAGGCTGAGGGTCTGGGATTGGATTGAGATTCCGTGGGCTGACATTTCGCGTAGCTGCTGCCAGGTCAAGGCCTTGGGAGCGCCGATGAAATTGGTGTAGATGAATACGGTGGCCGGGAAGCGGTATTTTTTGAGTATGGGATAGGCGATTTTGTAAACCGAGCGCCAGCCGTTGTCGAAAGTTATCACAACCGCCTTGGGCGGCAGCTCGCGCTTCATATTCAGGTAATCCACCAGTCGGTCGATGGAAACCGGTTGGTAGCCGTTTTGGTGGAGAAATTCCATCTGGCGTTCAAAAACTGAACGTGCAACCACCAGGCGGCCGGATTTTTTTTCGGCCAGTTTGAGGTAGGCCAGGACCGGAACGGTTTGGTACCCTTGGGGAGTCAGCCCTCCGGGATGGAGGTCCCGCCTCGGGATCACCAGAATGTCACCGGAAGCAACCCGGGTTACGTTGTTGAGAGCCGCGATTTGCCACCATTTTTCGCGATCACCGAGGTACTTGGCAGCCAGGCCCGGCAGGTCTTGATTGTCGGCCACGGTGACGATGAAAAAGTCTGAAGTCTTGATCGGGACGGAAACCTTTGGCCTATGGGATGAGAACCGGCTACAGCCGGCAAAGGCCAGCAGCAAGACGGCGGCCAGTGCCACCGTGACGAGGCAAGCCGCCGGAGGGGCGGACAAGGGTATATGACCCCGGATCTTGCGGCTCGAGGCCTTCCATATGTCAAAAGACGATTTCATAGACTTCTATCGGATCGGTTTTGCCCTTGATTTTGTGCTTGCCCAAAGAGACCACTTCGACCCCCGGGGGCAGCCTCTTTTTGACGGCCTTGCTTATCACCACTTGGCCGGGTCCGGCAAGGGCATTGAGCCGCGAGGCAATATTCACGGTGTCTCCGATGACGGTATACTCTATCTTGTCGGGGGAGCCTATGTTGCCGGCCACAACGTCGCCTGTATGAAGGCTGATGCCGGCCGAGCCCATCAGGGGATTGCCGTTTTTTTTCTTGCGGCAGAGTTCCTTTTGCAAGGCCACTGCACAGCGGGCCGCCCGGTGAGTATGATCTTTCCTGAAGATGGGCACCCCGAAAACCGCCAGAATGGCATCGCCTATGAATTTGTCGACGTAGCCGCCGTATTCGATGATGACCGCGGTGGCAGCTTCCAGGAACTCGTTGAGCCATTCGA